>DASVCO010000132.1:0-7562 GCA_036381575.1 Caryophanales bacterium | reverse complement strand
TTTTGCTTGCGTTTCTTATTGTACAAAGGATTACAGAGATCGTCATTGCAAAGCGGAATGAAAGATGGATGAAATCGCAAGGGGCCTATGAAGCCGGTGCGGAACATTATAAATGGATTGGGGCCGTGCACACGGGTTTTTTTGTTTCATTGTTTGTGGAGGCCAGATTATTTGGCTCACAACCGGCCTCCTGGTGGCTCATTCCGTTTATCTTTTTCGTTGCGGCGCAGGTTTTACGGTTTTGGGCTTTGTTTTCTCTTGGTCGGTACTGGAATACGAAAATCATTGTTCTTCCCGGTGCTGATGTCGTTGAAAGAGGCCCTTACCGGTTTTTGCGCCACCCCAATTATGTGATCGTGGCGGTAGAAATTTTCACAATTCCGCTCATCTTTCAAGCTTATGTGACCGCCGTTTTATTTTCACTGCTCAATGCTGTTGTGTTGCTCGGATTCCGAATCCCGGCCGAGGAACGAGCCCTTATGGAAATGACGAATTACAGTAAGGCAACCGGAGGGCGTCCGCGTTTTCTTCCTTGAAAAAATGTAAAATTTTATGTTCTATATTCTCCCCGGGGGTGAGCCATATTAGATATGTACCGCCCATTTATGAGGAGGAGATAAGAATGACGGTTTCCAGTCAGGTCAAACAGACGGTAACGAGCTTGAAAAGCGCACAGGCCAGCCTTGAACAGTTTGCTTTGCAGACACAGGACAAAACAGCTAAGCAAGTGTTTGCAGATGCCGCCACACAAACACAAGGTATTCTCAATTCATTACAACCGCGCGTTCAGCAAATCGAAAACGAAGAGCCTCAATATAAGGGCTATTAGTAAAAAAACGGGTCCTCCAAAAACCGGAGAGGGCCCGTTTTCTTATCGTATCGGAGAGGAACTTTTCTTGTTCTTCCGAACACGTTGCCCGACAAACGCAAGCCAAGTTTTGCCGATGTGTTACAACGAATAAATGGATTTCAGCAAAGCACCGATTGTGGATAATTCCAGCTTCACCTGCGTTTCATCCTTTGCTGCAATGGCGGCCTTCAGCTTATCCAGCTCCTGATTAACCCCTTCGTACTCGGCCTCATCCCCGATCAATTGAAGTTTCCACTCCTTTTTCTGATAAAGTCTTTGCAAATTTGTCGCGGCCTGGTTGGCTTTTTGCCAATTTCCTTGATCCGCGTATTCCCTGATTTGATCGATTTGTTGAAAGAAGGCTTTGCCTGCCTGGGCATCCGCTGAATGGGACCAACCCCCGACCACCAAAAGGGTGATCATCAATCCGGCAACTAATTGTTTCATTTGTTTCATCCTTTCCTGAATCAAATTCGTCCTGGCGAATTTGCGCCCGTATAAAAATCTGTGGCATTCGCCGGGACTTTTGGCTGAATAAGGTTAAAACCTAATCGTATCCTTTCCCTTATATTGTCCAATAATAAGAAAAGCTTTCGTATCAAAACAGAGGAGGAAAATGATATATGCCTGAAGTTGTATTAATATTAATTCGTTCAATCATGGCTTTTATAGTGCTGTTGATTTTATCCCGTATTATGGGGAAACAACAGTTATCGCAGTTGACTTTTTTCGATTATATTGTCGGCATTACAATTGGTTCAATTGCCGCTTCCATGTCCGTTGACCAGAATATTAAGATTCTTAACGGTTTCGCAAGCCTTGTGGTATGGGGGATATTTCCTGTACTGCTAAGTATTCTTTCGATGAAATCGTTTCGTTTCCACAATCTAACGAGCGGCAAACCTACTGTAATGATTAAGAACGGGGAATTACAGGAGGAAAACCTGAAGAAAGAAAAGATGTCATTCGGGGACTTAATGGCGATGTTAAGAAATAAACAGATCTATAAATTGTCGGATGTTGAACTTGCGGTTATGGAGATCAACGGAAAATTGAGTGTGATGAAAAAGTCGGAAGCCCAGCCGATTACCCCGAAAATTCTGAGCATGCAGCTTGAAGAGGAGCATGAACCGAGAATTCTGGTTTTGGATGGAAACCTTATGCAAAAATCCCTGAATGAATCGGGCTACTCAAAGGAATGGCTGCTTGGAGAAGTACAGAAGCAAGGTGCTGAGGACTTCAAGGATGTATTTTTGGCGCAAATTGACTCCAAAGGAAATGTCTACGTTGACCTATATCAAGACCAGTTAAAGAAGCCGCCGGTGAAACAAAAACCGTTGGTGGCTGCAGCGTTAAAGAAGGTAGCAGCAGACCTTGAGACTTTCGCCTTACAAACCAATGATGAGAAAACGAAACAGTTATACGGAGAACAGGCGAAGAAAATGCAACGGCTGATTGTTGATTTGCAGCCGTACTTGAAAGAATAGTGAGGGATACGGGATGCCTGAGTTGCCAGAAATGGAAACTTACCGAACGCTGGCGGAGGAGAGAGTTCAGGGACGCAGGGTGACTGATGTTGAGGTGAACCGGGAAAAGTGTGTGAATATGGAGACGGAACAGTTTCGTGAACAGATTCGGGGCTGGCAAGTGACAGCTGTTGATCGGCGAGCCAAGCATTTGCTGTTTCGGCTGGAAACGGGGAAAATTCTGCTCGTCCATTTGATGCTGGGCGGATGGATGTATTATGGAAGCGGAGAAAGTGACCGGCCCGGACACTCCGCCCAGGTAGTTTTGACGTTTGGTGAAAATCACCTGTATTTTCTGGGGCTTCGTTTTGGTTATGTGCATTTATTGAATGAATGGGAGGCTGAAGAACAGCTCGCGGATTTAGGCCCGGAACCCTTGTCCGGGAATTGGACAGAAGAGGGGTTTCGCAACCTGATCGGGGAAAAGCGGGGTGTATTGAAAAACACGTTGGTAGATCAACATTTTATAGCGGGAATCGGCAATCGCTATTCCGATGAAATATGCTTTCGGGCACAGCAATCCCCGTTGAAAAAGTGTACAAAGTTGTCGGTTGAAGACATTGACGCGATATATGCAGCGGTTCCGGAGACACTTGAGGAGAGTATCGAGAATGGCGGCTACATGAGCCGGCCGTTTTTCGAAGGTGATACATTTACGGGAGGCTTCGGCCGGAAGTTAAAGGTCTATAATCGCGAGGGAAAATCCTGTGAACGTTGCGGCCACGTGATTGTAAAGGAGAAGATGTCATCCCGGAAGGTTTTTTATTGTCCGGGGTGCCAAAAATAATCGAGCCCTCATGTCCCGCTTGGGGCGTACATTTTTCGAATAATATAGTATAATGACGATAAAAAGTGCTTTCTGACAAGCGCTTTTTCTTATGGACGTTTATCGTGGGGAAATGGCACAGGAGACAGAACACAAAAAGCTCCGATTTGATCCGGGGGCGGAACCGATGTATCGCTAATGGGGAGGGGAACAATGGAGGAAATGAAACAACGCTTCGAAGACATCTTCGATCAGCTCGGTGAAAGATTCTATGTAGATAGTTGGATTTCGGAACAGTCGAAAGTGATTTTTGTCCTGGAGTCGCCGCATGTAGAGGAAGTCAAGCATGGTGCGCCGGTATCCGGGCGGTCTGGAGTGACAATGTCGAAGCATTTATTCGGTCCCGAATATAATAAGCCGCTTGGCAGACTTGTGATCAAGAATATAGAGGAACGGAAGAACCGGCCCTCGTTGAATGTGGTCGGATTGATGAATATTTGTGGAATTCCAATGCAGCGCAGGGCTTATGGGGATCGGAATGTGACCGAGACTTATCGGGAATTCTTCGATGTGCTTGAAGGTGTGAGACAAGGGAATCAAAAGGACGTCTACCCCAATGAAAAGTGGAACGCCATGCAAGAAGTGATTTTGAGGCGTTTTCGGGAACGGTTGGCCAAACAACAGGGAAAAGCATGCGCGTTAGTGCCGTGCGGTCGGTTTGCACAAAAGTTCTTCCGGCTGGCGAATATGCAAAGTGAAAGCTGGCGGGTTATCGAAGGGGTGCCTCACCCCTCTTATAATTCGTGGGACCGTGAACGTTATAGCCCGGCAGTCCGAGAGGTACAGAAGACCTTCATACAGGCAAAGAATGAAGCGGCTGGAGGGAGTCAGGAGTGATGTTTACATACCGGTTGGACGAGAACTCATATTTAAAACTGTTGGATCTGGAAGATACGAAGGCCGCTTTCGCATTGGTTAATTCGAACCGCGATCATCTGCGGCAGTGGCTTCCCTGGGTGGATGGGACGAAAAGCGAGGCCGATTCGCGCGTGTTTATCGAGAGCACAAAAAAGCAATTTGCGGAAAATAACGGTTTTCAAGTCGGCATATGGTATAAAGGAGAGCTTGCAGGAGTAGCAGGCTTTCATGAAATTGACTGGAAGGATCGAAAGACAGAGATCGGTTATTGGCTGGGGGAGCGGTTTCAAGGTCTTGGCTTAATGACGAAAGCGTGCCGGGTGCTGATCCAACACGCATTTCGAGCGTGGGAGCTCAATCGTGTGGAGATTTGTTGCGGGACCGGCAATGTCAAAAGCTGTGCGATTCCGGAGAGGCTCGGGTTTATGAAGGAAGGGACGATTCGCGGCGCTGAGCGTGTAAACGGCCGGTATATCAATCACCATGTATTCGGTTTATTGAAATCGGAGTGGGAGAGGTGAGGTAGTCTCCATGTTCGGAATTGAGAAGGCAAGGGAAGAATTGCTGGCGAGCGTGGAAGGATTGACGGATGAGCAATTGAATAACGAAGTGGAAGAAGGAAGATGGACAGTGGCACAAGTGTTGGATCATTTGTACTTGATGGAGCAGGGCATAACAGGGCAAATTCAACGGGCTTTGGCCGATCCGGAAAAAAGTCCGGCACGGGAGAAAAAACCTATTGAGAGAACAATGGACCGATCGTACAAAGTGGAGTCGCCTGAATCTTTTCAACCGGCGAAGACTTTCCTGTCCCGGGAAGAAATAATGAATAGACTAAACGAGTCCCGTGCCCAATTGTTTTCAGTAATAAAAGGGGTTGGCGACGAAACAGTTCTGGAAAGGAAAGCCTTCAAACATCTTGTCTTCGGCACGATGGATTTGCAACAGTGGATTGAATTTGTGGGATATCACGAGCGGCGCCATCTTGAGCAAATCGAAGAGCTTAAAGCCGAGCTTTAGAAAAGGGGTGGATTTTATGACAGAGATTATCGCGCACCGCGGGAGTTCCGGAACCCATCCAGAGAATACGATGGCAGCATTTATAGAAGCAGAACGAGTGAAGGCTGACGGGCTTGAATTTGATGTGCACATGACCAAAGATGAGCGGCTTGTCGTCATCCATGATGAGCGTGTGGACCGTACGACGAATGGAAACGGTTGGGTGAAGGCATTTACTTTGAAAGAATTGAAGAAATTAAATGCGGGGACTGCAAAGTATTCTTCGGAAAAAATCCCAACCTTGAAAGAAGTATTCGGTTGGGCTGCCGGAAATAACCTGCGTTTGAACATTGAATTAAAAACGGGCTTGATCGATTACCCGAAGCTTGAAGAACGGGTAATTGATATGATCAAACAATTTGGTTTGGAAAACAGAGTCATTTTGTCCTCATTTAATCATTATAGTATCGAGAAAATCCATAAGATCGACTCAAGAATCGAAACGGCCATTTTGTTTATGGAAGGACTATTTGAACCCTGGAAATATGCCAGGTCCATCGGAGCGTCCGCATTGCATTGCCATCGGCGGGCCGCGGCTCCTGAGATGATTCAGGGAGCGGTTCGGGCGAAAATGGCGATTCGCCTGTTTACCGTGAACAAAAAGGCTGATTTGCAAAGGTTCATGAATTCAGGCTGCACGGGTATTTTCACGGATTGGCCGGAAAGGGCCGTTCACGCTCGGAAAACCTTAAAGAAAACATAATGAAACCTATTAAGTTAAGAAATCGTAGAATGGAAGGAATGCCGGATGATGGAGGAACGGGAATGCGTTTACAACCAAAGGATCGAATACATCGCAATGCGCTGAATGTGTGGCGGATTCACGGAGCCATATGGGGAACTGCTGCTTGTTTAGCTTCGATTGGGGTGTTTGCGATTGCGCTTAATACTGAGATGCCTGTGTGGGTTGCTGCAGCCGTCGCTTGTGCAGCTTTGCTTTTTACATATTTAATGGTCGAACAAGTGCCAAATATCAGTTGGCGGAGATGGCGTTACGAAGTTCGAGACAACGAAATTGATTTGCAACGTGGTGTTTGGGTGATAAGAAGAACACTCATTCCGATGGTTCGTGTCCAACATGTAGATACAAAGCAGGGACCTGTTCTTCGTAGGTACAAGCTGTCTACCGTGACAATTTCTACGGCTGCGACAGTTCATGAAATTCCTGCTTTGTCGGAAACAGACGCAGGGGCATTACGGGACCGTATTGCTGAGCTTGCAAGGGTGGATGAAGATGATGTCTGAGCCTCGCCGCCTTCACCCGCTCGCCATGTTGTTCATGTTTATTAAACTATTACGCAGCGCCATTATTCCTTTGATTGGAGCGGGCGTTGCCGCGTCAAACAATTTTGGAGAAATCGCCGGCCTGGGCATGTGGATCTGGGGTGTGTTTGCGCTCCTTTTTGTTTTGCTTTTTGTGTTGCCAAGTTTTTTTTCATGGTACCGGTTTACTTATCGGATTGAAGACGGTGAATTGAGGATTGAACAAGGGGCTTTTGTCAAGAAACATCGTTATATCCGTAAAGAACGAATTCAGTCGTTCGACCGGTCTGCCGGGGTTTTGCATCGTCCGTTTGGCCTGGTCAAGGTCAGGATAGAAACGGCCGGTGGCGGGCCGCGACAGGAAGCCGAAGGAGAATTAGCGGCTATAACGATTGAAGAGGCCCGTCGGTTAGAGGCTGCATTGTATGGAATGGAAGAGACGGCTGAGGAAGAGGAGAAAGAAGTTGTTGTAAAGGTGCAACGTAAGTTGACACCTCCGCGTTTGCTCATTGCCGGAGCCACTTCAGGGAAGATCGGTGCGGTTCTTTCAATCATAGCGGCGGTTTTTAGCCAAATCGACAACTTTATTCCGGATCATTTTTACACCGATGTAGGCCGTCGCTTAATCGCTTCCGGATTTCAGTTTGTGGCTGTGTTAGTTTTATTGATTGCAGTCTGCGCATGGTTCCTTGCTATTCTAGGTACGGTTGTTAAATATGCGGGTTTTACACTGACCCGGGCTGAGGGTGAGTTACAAATTGTTTCCGGCTTGCTTGAAAGGCGCCAATTGACACTCCCGGTTCATCGAATTCAAGCTGTTCGGATTGTCGAAGGGTTGCTGCGTCAACCGTTTGGCTTTGTTACTTTGTACGTGGAGAGCGCAGGAGGAAGCGGTGAAAAAAGCGAGGATTTCTCTACGGTGTTGTTTCCTCTTCTGCGGAAAAGCGAAGTTTCCGCTTTTTTGAACGAATTTGTTTCAGGATATCCACCGGCTGATTCGAAATTGACTCCGGCTCCGAAACGAGCGATTTGGCAGTATTTGTTCAGGATTGTCATTCCTGCGTTGATCGTGGTTGTGCCTGTAGTCATTTGGGTCCCGTGGGGTGGGTATGCAATCTTGCTTTTATTAGCTGCGGCGATTCTTGGCATGATGCAGCATCGGGATGCGGGGTGGGTTTTC
>DASVCO010000131.1:0-19269 GCA_036381575.1 Caryophanales bacterium | reverse complement strand
CAGAGAATAGATCTCAACTCCCGTGTTTTTCGCACCCGGAGTCTGCAAATAGCTGACCGGTTTCTTCCCATCGAATCCAATCGTTCCATAGGCAAAGTCGTGCACCACACAGAAGTTGTGACGTTCAGCGAGTTTTACAGTCTCCTCGAAAAAGGAAGAAGATGCAGTGGCACCGGTTGGATTATTGGGATAGTTCAAAAATAGAAGTTTAGCCTTGTTCAGGACGTTATCCGATATTTTTTCATAATCGGGGAGAAAATCGTTTTCCTTCCGAAGCGGCATCGTTTCCATAATAGCATTAGCCATTGCCACACCGGACCAATAATCGGGGTAGCCGGGATCCGGCATCAGAACCGTGTCCCCTTCATTCAAAAGGCACTGGCTGATTTCAACAAGACCAGCCTTGGCGCCGAATAAAATGGCCACCTCATTTTCAGGATGAATGCCAACGCCGAATTCACGTTTGTAATAGTCCGCGATGGCTTCTTTCAAAAACGTATAACCTTGAAAAGGAGAATACTTGTGGTGTCGAGGATTCGCAGCCGCCTTTTGTAAAGCCTCTACAATGTGATCAGGCGTCGGTTGATCCGGATTCCCCTGGCCGAGATTAATAACGTCGTAGCCTTGCTGGGCCAAACCGGCCGCTTTTTTCACCAATTTCGCAAAGAACTGTTCCGGAAGCCGCTTCAGCGTTTCCGAAGGCTCGAATTGTTTCATCATTTCATCCCCAGTCGTTTCGAAATTCAAAATTCCTTATAGACTATCGTATAATTTTATGGCATGTTTGAAAAGGAACATGACGGATTTGGAAAGATGCCGGGAGGTTACCGTGAAGAAAAGATATGCTTTTGTTCTGCTAATCTATTGTATCGGGTTTATAGCCTCTCTATGGGGATACCATCAGAAACCGCTCATTATAACGGATAAAGGCCGGTTGCTTCCCACAAAAATAAAAGCCATTCATGCCGCAGACGATTCGGCTGACTTACAACAATGGATCAAGAAAGTGGCTGTGAATCATGAGAAAATTTCGATCGCCGGCATGCAGCACAGCCAGGGCGGACATACCCTGTATCCTGGCGGAATCATGTTGGACATGCGTGATTATGACGAAATTATAGCCTATCATCCTAAAGAAAAGATGATCACGGTTCAAAGCGGCGCCACCTGGGCTGATATTCAAAAGGAAATCAATCCGGACGGCCTGGCGGTCCGGGTCATGCAGTCGCAAAACATTTTTACCGTAGGCGGCTCGATCAGTGTCAATGCCCACGGCCGGGATATCCGATATGGTTCTTTGATGAGTACGGTGAAATCTTTCAGGCTTCTGACCGCGGACGGGGAAATTCTCAACGTGAGCCGGACTGAAAACAACGACTTGTTTCCGCTTGTGCTCGGAGGCTACGGATTATTCGGCATTATTCTGGATGTGACATTGGAACTCACCGATGATGAACTTTATCAAATCCGCTTCAAAGAGATGGATTATGAGGATTACCCCGATTATTTTCGCCACAAAGTGAAACAGAATCCGAAGGCACGTATGCATATTGCGAGAATCTCTGTCGCGCCGGAGTCCTTTTTGCAAGAAATGTATGTAAAAGATTATGTACTGGCAGACAATCAAAAGCTTCGGCCGGAGTATTCCGATTTGGACAGGGAATGGTTTGTGGCCGCCCCGAAATTTTTCCTTGGGCTTTCCCGATACAGTGAATGGGGGAAGGACCTGCTCTGGAATTGGCAAAAGAGATATTTTCAATATCAGGATGACAACTATATAACCCGAAACAATGTGATGAGATCCGACAGTAAGTTTCTGGAGTATCACAACCCCAATCGGACCGAAACTTTGCAGGAATATTATGTGCCAGTCGACGAGTTTGTGTCGTATATCGACGATCTGCGAGACTTGCTGGAGGAAGAAGACCTGAACTTACTGAACATCACGGTACGCTATGTCGGTTATGACGAAGAAGAGCCTGTGTTAACTTATACACACGGAGAGGATATGTTTGCGCTTGTTCTCTTGATGAATCAGGAGTTAGGGAACAAGGCTACGAAACAAACGACAGAGGTTGTCCGAAAAATGATAGATCTTACGTTGGCACACGGTGGTTCTTATTATCTGCCTTACTATTCGTACCCTTCACAGCAACAGTTTGAGAAGGCTTATCCGCGGAACGACGTGTTTTTTAAGAAAAAAAGAAGGTATGATCCGCATGAGGTGTTCATGAATCTCTTTTATAAGGAGTACGGCCCATGATTTACCGTCGTTTTGTCACAGCCCAAAGCATTATTATGGCCGCGGGAAGCATTGTTTTTCCATTTTACTTGTTGCTGATCAAAAATTTAGGGGAAAGTTACTCGCAATTTGGTTGGGCTTACGGGCTTTTTACCTTAACAGCTGCACTGGTTTATCCTTTCATTGGAAGGGTAGGGGACAGCATAGGAGATAAGAAACTTCTGCTTATCTATACCTGGTCGATGGCCGGTCTGATGCTTGTCATTCCGCTTGTCACGGACGTTTGGCAAATTTACATGGTCCAGATCGTGATGGGGCTGCTTGGTGCTGTTCAAAAAAATACAGAGAAGACTTTCCTCGCGCGGGATGCTGAAAAAGAAACCGCTGGGAGAAAGATCGGCTCTTACCATCTCAAGGTGTCCCTCTGGAGCGCCGCGGGCATTATTGCGACGGGTTATCTTGTTGATTTCCTGACAATCGCCAGCCTCTTTTATATGACTTCAATTCTCTATATGATGGCCTCTTTTGTCATATGGCGAAAGCAGGGGGCTGTTTAAAATTGAAATCCCTCCCTGAATCGGGAGGGAAGGGCTCAGGATTTGCCGTTAGGCCGGTACGCCTGATCGGCTCGTTTGAATTCTCTGCCGTACAGAACTTCCTGCGTTTTGTTCAAGTTTCCATAATTCGCCTTGGTCTGCTCCTTTTTGCCTTTCATTGGATACCCTCACTTTCGGTGAATTTTTCTTAGTCTTGCCGAAAGCCAGGAAGATCATTCCATTAAGGTTTCAAAAGATTGTTCAAAGCCGGCTTCAAAAGTGGATGATGGAAATTGTATCCATGACGCTCGGCTTTCTGCGGCAGAACTCGCTGGCCTTTGAGCAACAAGTTGCTCATTTCGCCCAGTGCAGCCTTCATTGCAAAGTCGGGTACCGGCATCCAGTGCGGGCGATGCATAATTTCCCCGATTGTTTGGCCGATCTCCTTCATTTTTTCCGGTTCAGGCGCAGTGACATTCAAAGGGCCCTTCACTGCGGGATTCTCAATAGCAAAACGTATCATACCGGCAACATCATCAATATGTACCCATGACAGCCACTGTTTTCCTGAGCCAACAGTACCGCCAACCCCGAGCTTATACGGGAGAACCATACGGGGCAGCGCACCATCTTCTTCTCCGAATATGACGCCGAATCGGGCGAACACCGTTCGGACACCGTGAGCCTCAGCTTGTGCCGCTTCTTTCTCCCAGCGGCGTACGACACCTGCCAGAAAATCATCGGCATGTACCTGTGCTTCCTCAGTGAAGGTTTCCGATTCTGACATGCCGTAATAACCTACTGCTGATGCGTTGACCAACACATCTGGCTTCCTGTCCAGTTTCTCGATAATCCCCATTACAGACTTGGTGGCTTTGACCCGGCTGTCGAGGATTTGTTGTTTTCGTTTCGCGGTCCATCTGCCGCTGTTGATTGATTCACCGGCTAAATTGACAATTGCATCCACGTTTTGGAGTTCCTTTTCCGGTTCAGCACCGTCGGCGAGCCATTTTACATAGGTGACATTTCGCTTTTCCGGTTTGCCGGCCGGATTCCGGGTTAGAATCGAAACCTTATGCCCGTCGTTTATTAAGCTATTCGTTAATTCTTGCCCTACGAACCCGGTACCGCCTGTAATCACGACATGCATAGTTTTTTTCCTCCTCATTATAATGATTTCATGCTTTCTGGCCTGAAGTTTAGTTTTCTACGGAGGTCGGAATATGTTTTTTTGTCGAAAAATCGATATCTCGCAAAAGTCGATTATAATATCGAAAAAGTTGAAAATAAAGTCACGAAAGTTGAAAATAAAACCGCCTGATTTGAAAATATCATACACAATTTATGTGCAGATGCCAATATAAAAACGGCCAACGCTTCAATGCGTCCGCCGTTTAGATTATTTGAATCGATCCGGCTGGATCCGTTTTAATTGTTTTTTAATGTAGGTGGGAGTGGGCATGGGGTAATCCATTTTATCCACAATCACTCCGTTTTCATCGATCAAAATCGATGAAGGGATGTTTCCGATATTGTAACGGTTTGTAACGGCGTTACTTTTGTCCAGTAACATCGGGAATTTGATATCGTAACGGTTTGCAAAGTTGCTCACAGTTAAGTGCGGTTGGCCGATGTTCACACCGATGATAACTACACCTTTCATTCCTTGCTGGTATACAGCATTTAAGTAGGGCATCTCATCTTTACACGGTTCGCACCACGTTCCCCAGAAATTCAGAAGTACGCCTTTTCCACGGAAATCCGACAATTTGACTTTCTCGCCGTCGAGATTTTCCAACACGAAATTTGGAGCAGGGTCTCCCTCAGCAATGGCTTTATGATTGAATGCCTGGAACAACGTAAAAGCTACGGCCGCCACGAAAATAGCAAGAATCACCGTACGCATCCACAGGCGGGTTTTTTTATTCTTCATGAGAATCACCTCAAGGATATTCAGAAGTTCTTCCTTCCATTCTTATATTAAAGCAGATTTCTTATACAGGGCAATCATTTCATCTTGGCCAAAGCAGTAATTCCGGCATTGTTCATCGGATCGTCAAAAAGATGTTTAACTGATTTGCAAACAGGGAAAAGTAAGACAACCTTTATAAAAGTGAAAGGAAGGATTGCAAATGGCTGAACAGGAAGTTCATGTTTATTCGGCTCCCACTTGAGGTGACTGCCATGCAGCGATGGAGTTTCTATCGCAGAATAATATTCCTTATACGGAGCACAGCGTTGAGGATGAAGGCGTTGTAGAAGAAATCGAAAATCTTATCGGCAAAAAAGCTGTACCTGTTATCCAAATCAACGATCAAGTGTTTCAGGGGTTCGCGACAAATCGCGATGAAATTGAAAAACTGATCCTGGCTTAAAATAGAGAGGCGGTGACCTATTTAAGGTTGCCGTCATTTTTTTCTGTTAATCAAGTTCCTCCTCCTGGGCGGGCGAATACAATACAGTGACATTTTCAATAGGCACTGTTTCGCCGCTGTCCGGGCTGGAAGCCGCGGTTGGGCAGTGCGGACAAGGAGGAACTTGAATGGTACAATATACGCACAAAGGCGGCCACGTTCACGGAAATCTTGGGGCAACGACTTGTTCCGACGGCCACGTTCATATGCATCCAGGTGTTTCAAGCACACCGATTCCAACCCAGCAGGGCCATGTCCATTTGCTTCGCAATATCACCACTTATGACGATGAACATGTTCATCAGTATCAAACCTACACCAGCGCACCGATTCCACTCGCGAATGGATATCACACTCACTATATCGAGGTCCAGACGAGCATGGCTGACGGCCACACTCATGTGATCAAAGGCTTCACTGAGCCTTCAAAAGAGTAATCCCGAAAAAGCAGGTGGCATGCCTGCTTTTCGACTTTCATTTTTGGCTTTTGGCCCAAATCAGGTACAAATATCCGAGTATGGCTCTTTCGATTTTTTCAATCCGGACATCCGACCTCCTGACAATTTTCTCGATATCACGATTCTGGTGACAACCGATCATTTTAATCGCAATCGGGTCCAGAACTTTTTGAAGTCCCGCCAATGGGGCAAATCTGGTGACACCATGTTCCAGCAACAATATTTGTCCATCGGGTTTGCACCAACGGTTGAACAAGTTTAAAACCCGGACAGGCTCTTCGTAAGTGCAAAGGGTTCCCGCGGAGACGATTGTATCGAAGCTGTTGGAGGGAAAATCAAGATCCTCCACCGCCGATAAAATAAAATCCGTCTCGATTTTGTGTTCTGCCGCGCCTTTTCGGGCCTCTTTCAACATAGCCGGGCTAAAATCCACAGCCGTCAATTTGATGGACTTGGAGTAATAAGGAAAATTCATTCCGGCCCCGATTGCGACCTCCAATGTATGACCGCTGGCTTTGTTGAATAATTTTCTCCGCCATTTGTTTGCAGCTTGTGAGTTGCGTTTTTTCGCATATTTGGCGGCTTGTTTGTCAAATTTACGGATCCGTTTTTCTTGTTCCATATCGCAGCCCCCTTTATTTTATATTTACGGAATCGCGCCTTCTTTGGTTTCAACCGAATAGGGCAGTCACCGGATGAGCTTTTGGATAGAAGACATTATTTTGTCACATTCTTTTGGTTGACGAAAGGATGTCTCGAGCGTATAGTTAAATGCGTGAACTAATTTAGTTAAATGATTGAACTATACATCCGTTGAACCATCTGGGAAAGGGGCCCAAAATCATGAATTCCGAAGAATTGGGACGATTAGTCGAGACTTATGTGGATCTGTCTTTTAAGATCAACAAAATAGGTGAAATGATTGTCATCCATGAACTGGACGATGCGTTAACCCTCGAACAAAATGCTGTATTACGTTATATCCGCCAGCATGAGCCCTGTACTTCTTCCGCTCTGTCAAAGGCTTTCTATGTCGAAAAGAGCGCTGTGACGGCTATTATCAATCGTCTTGAGAAGAAAGGATTCATTCAACGGGTCCGAAGCGATGAGGATCGCAGGGTTGTTTATTTACGATTAACAGCCGAAGGCGAACGATTTCACCAGGAATGCACCGAAAGGGTGAATCAAATGCTGAGCAAAATCATCGCTCAATTTGATGGGGGAGAAATTGAATCGTTCATGAAAACATATGAAAAACTGAAAAATTCATTGGAGAAACAGTTAAAGGAAGTAAAGGGTGTTAACGAATGAGATTCATCTTAAAAGCCAAATGGTTTGTCATCATTGTTTGGATTGCAGCGTTGGCAGCCCTGATCGTTACAGCACCTGATATGGGGAAATTGGTGCGGGAGAAGGGACAGCCGGAAGTGCCGGACGGGTATTCTTCTTCGATTGCCGCTGATATTTTACAGGAAATGCACGAACAGGAAGGGTCGAAAGATACCGTATCGACCGCTCTTGTTTTCTATAAAAAAGGAGGATTGACCGAAAGCGATCTTAAAGCGGCGGAGCAGGCTGTTGAGACACTAGAACAACATAAGAAAGAGCTTGGCATCGAATCGGTCATGAGTTCATTTGAGAATCCTGACTTAGAGGATCAGCTGGTTTCCGAGGACGGCTCGACGGTTCTGGTCTCTCTGCAAATACATCTTGGGGACCGGCCAGCGAAAAAAGTGCAGGAAAATTTATATGATACGGTTTCGGACGTTCAAATCGATCATTATTTTACCGGGAACTGGCTGATTCAGGAGGATTATACAACAAGTACACAAGAAGGCTTGCACCAGACCGAGTGGATTACGATTATTTTCATTCTGGTGGTTTTGTTATTTGTCTTTCGGTCTATCGTTGCGCCGCTAGTACCGCTTATTACCGTAGGCATTACGTACATGGCCTCACAGGCAATTATAGGCTTTCTCGTCAAATGGTTTGACTTCCCGATCTCCAATTTCACGCAGGTGTTTCTGGTGGCCGTCTTATTCGGAATCGGGACCGACTATTGCATCCTGTTGTTGAATCGTTTCAAAGAAGAGATGCCTAAGCATGAGTCCGTGAAGGACGCTGTCATCAGTACTTATAAAAACGGTGGAAGAACGATGTTTTTCAGCGGGGTTGCGGTGCTGGTCGGTTTCGCGACTATCGGTTTGTCGACCTTCAGCCTTTATCAATCAGCAGTTGGGGTGGCCATCGGGGTTGCCGTACTCATCATCGCGCTGACCACGATTGTCCCGATTTTGATGCAGTTGCTCGGAAAGCATTTGTTTTGGCCGGCAAAGAAATCATTGTCACATAATGAGAGTAAATTCTGGGGTGCCGTCGGGAATTTTGCATTGCTGCGCCCGCTTATTTCGTTGTTGATCGTGGCAGTAGCCGTGGTTCCTTTTATTCTTGCTTATGACGGGCAGAAGTCATTCAACTCTTTGGAGGAAATTCCGGATGGCTATAAATCGGTCGAAGGCTTCAACGTTATCGCAGAGAATTTCGGCGCGGGCGAGTCGATGCCGGCAAAAATCGTCGTGAAAAACGATGAAAAAATGAACAAACGAAAGTACCTTGAGACGATCGAAGCGATCACAAGAGAAGTCAAGAAAATCGATCATGTGAAAACCGTTAGAAGCGTCACTCAGCCGACAGGTAAGCCGATCGAAGGTTTTCTGGTGCCTAATCAGGCGGAAACCCTTGATGAGGGACTGGCAGATGCCAACGATGGCCTCGGGAAAATCAGTGACGGGCTCGCTGAGGCGCGTGATCAGTTGACGGAGGCGCAGCCGGACTTGGAGGAAGCGGTTGAGGGATTCAATCCGCTGATCGCCGGAACAAAGGACCTGAAGAGCGGAATCATCCAGCTGAAGCAAGGGTTACAGCGAATTCAGGATGGGCTGGAGGACAGCGCCGGAGGCGCGGCGCAGCTGGCCGACGGCCTGGCAGCAGCGAAGCAAGGTGCTGAGCAGCTGGCGGAGCAAAGCCGGAAGCTGCTGGACGGCTATCAGAAGATGGAGAACGGCCTGGCACAATTAAGTGAGAATTATGGAAAGGTTCAGGGCGGCGTCAAGCAGATTGCCGATGAATTGGGAACAATAGAGTCGAAGCTGAAGCAATTGGGGAAAGATCATCCCGATATCCAGGATGATCCGAATTACCAGTACGCAGTCGGCGCTACTGGGAAACTCATAGACAGTGCGAACCAAATGAACGCCAGCCTTGTGAAATTGAACAAGAACTTAAATGCGTTGATCGATCAAATGAATAAGGCCAATCAAGGCTTTGCCAAGCTTGTTCAAGGACAGGAACGATTTGCCGAGCAATTGCAAGGGGCTGTCAACGGCCTTACGCGATTGCAAGAAGGACTTGAGAAGTTGGCGGACGGGCAACAAGAAGCAGTGAACAATATTCCGCAAATCACGGACGGTCTGGAAGAACTGAATGACGGCCAGGCCCAATTGCAAGATGGATTCTCACAATTGGTCGACCAATTGTCGAAGCTGGCGGATGGCCTCGGTGGAAGTGTTGAGGGTTTGAATAAGGTATCGAACGGATTGGAAGATGCTCGTGGATTCTTGCATGAGTTGTCGGAGACGAACAGTGCGGTCGCCGGCTTCTACATCCCGGATCAGGCCCTGGAGAGCAAGGATTTCCAGAGTGCCGTGGATGCGTACATGTCGGAGAATCGAAAAATTACCACCATTGACGTGGTTTTCGGAGTCAATCCATATTCGATGAAGGCCATTAACCATATCGATGATATCGAGGCGGCGGTTCAACGAGTAACGAAGGATACGCCATTGGAAAACGCGAAAGTCGGAATTGGCGGGGCGACAAGTACGTATCACGATTTGCGCGAGATTTCTAATGATGATTATTCCCGTACCGTTGTTTGGATGCTGATCGGCATTGGCCTTGTGTTGATTGCACTGTTGAGATCATTCATCATGCCTTTGTACATTCTTTTGTCGCTTGTCGCCACTTATTATACGGCCATGGGTATAACGGAATTCATCTATGTGGATTTGCTCGGTTATTCCGGTGTGAATTGGGCGGTTCCGTTTTTCGGATTCGTTGTCGTCATAGCTCTTGGTGTTGACTACAGTATTTTCTTAATGGACCGGTTCAATGAAAACCGGGGGATATCTGTCAGTGAAGCTATTTTAAGCGCCATGAGAAATATGGGAACGGTCATCCTGTCCGCAGCCATCATTCTGGGCGGAACGTTTGCGGCAATGATTCCATCAGGTGTAATGGCGCTCGTCGAAATTGCCACGATTATCATCGCTGGTTTGGTGGTATACAACATCTTCGTATTGCCGCTATTCATTCCGGTTTTGGTGAAAACCTTCGGAAAAGCCAACTGGTGGCCGTTTCATCGTCCGGAGGAATAAAAATAAAGGGCCTGCCTGTTTCACTGAAAGGTGAAGCGGGCTTTATTATTTTTGGCGTTCAAGAAAAATTCCTGCCCGATAGACCCTGAATGTGGTACGATATTGGACAGACATATCACTTTTTAATAAAAAGAGAGGCTATATTCATGCATCGTATTTTATTTGAAATTGGGGATTTTCCAATCAGGAGTTTCGGTGTCGGGGTTGTGGTATCGATTATTTTGGCCGCAGGCATTGCTTGTTATATGACAAAAGGAACAAAGTACCGCGGCCATGTGATTGATATGCTGTTGCTGGTGCTGATTTGTTCTTTTGTCGGGGCGCGAATCTGGCATGTTTTCTTCTTTCAATGGGATTATTATCACAATCATTTGGGGGAAATCTTCGCCATTTGGAACGGCGGAATTGCCATTCAGGGCGGCCTTGTCGGAGGTTTTGCAGGCGGCGCTTATTATACATGGCGCCATAAGCTCAATTTCTGGGATTATGCCGATTATTTGGCGCCGGCGATTATTTTCGGACAAGGAGTTGGCCGAATGGCCTGTTTCCTGACGGCGGGTGATTTCGGTGAACCGACCAACGCCGGTTTCGGAATTATCTATCCCGAAGGAACAGTGGCCTATGCAACATATGGCGATCAGCCGCTTTGGCCGGCCAGGCTATGGGAAGGGCAGTGGGATTTCATCGTCTTTGGCTTGTTGCTTATGATGATGAACAAGAAGTGGCCAAACGGCTTCATTTTCCTGTCTTATAACATTTTGTATTCGATTGGGCGGTTTTTTCTCGGTTTTTTGCGTGGGGATTCCGCAGGCCTCTGGTTTGGTTGGACAGCGGGGCAGTGGACGAGCGTTGCCGTTGTGATCGCAGCTTTGATTGTGATGCCTTTCATCCTTAGGCAGCACAATAAAGAAAAAGAAATCACCCCTTAATTGATCAAGGACACCGCAAAAAAGGTGTCCTCTTTTTGTGTGAGCGCAAAAGTGGGTTGCTGAGGCCCGAAACGCATCGTCCGAGAAGCATTCGGGCGTCATTTACCCATCTCTCAGAGCTACGGCCGATGTCGGGCTTTTATTTGGATACCAAATTCTTTATCTTTTTCCTAAGGAGTTCCGGTCCTTCATAACCACGGATTTTATCGACAATGATCCCGTCTGAGCTGATAAGATAGGTTACTGGTCGGCTGTGCACATTGTACATCTCGCTAACATTACCCGATTTGTCCAGTAAGACTGGGTAGTTTATGCCGTAATCCTCCACAAAAAGTTTCACCGCGCCGAGGCTGTCATCGGCTGTAACATTGATCCCGTACAATTGGAATTGTCCTTTGTATTGGCTATAAAGTCTGGCCAATTCCGGGGTTTCCTTTTTACAGGGGCTACACCAGGAGTTCCAGAAGTTCAGGACAATCGGTTGGCCTCTTGCCTCTGAAAGAGAGTATGTTTTTCCGGAGAGAGACGTCAGGGTAAAGCCCGGTGCTTGAGAACCGACTTTCGCAATCGTGCCTGGCGTGCCCCCATAGGAGTGGCCGACAATGATCCAAAGAAAGGAAATCAGAATGATAATCCCGATGATTTTCTTCATGAATGGAGCCTCCAAACAGAATTCTTTAGAAAAAATAACTGCATCTATTGTAGTCCAGTCCTGCCGCCAGAGTAAAGCCGAGGGTTCCCGGGGGGAAATGGGGAGTCTTTGGAATCGCGGGAAGGCGCAGTCATATGAAAAATAAAATAAAAAAGCAGGCCAAAAAGCCTGCTCAAGGAATAGATGTTACTTTTTCAACATTCCATGGGGATCGAGGACAAATTTCTTGGCGACACCCTGGTCAAAATGACTATAGCCCTGCGGGGCGTCTTCTAACCCGATAACGGTTGCATTCACGACTTTCGCGATATCCGCCTTTCCGTTCAGAATCGCCATCATCAATTGTCGGTGATAGCGCATAACCGGTGTTTGCCCAGTCACAAACGTATGGGCCTTCGCCCAGCCTTCTCCAAACCGGAGTTTCAACGATCCGTGCTGTGCGTCCTTGTCGCTGGCGCCGGGATCTTCTGTAACGTATAGGCCCGGAATGCCAAGACCGCCTCCTGCCCGTGTCGCCTCCATCATTGAATTCAGGACAGCAGCGGGGGCTTCTTCATGGTTGTGCCCGTATGCCTCAAATCCAACACAATCAATAGCCGCATCAACCTGTGGCACTCCCAATATTTGCTCGATTTGTTCGGGCAGATTGTCATGTTCACTGATATCAATCGTTTCACAGCCAAAGCTACGCGCTTGTTTCAGCCGTTCCGAATTCAAATCGCCGACGATGACGACGGCCGCTCCCAAAAGTTGGGCTGAATGTGCAGCTGCAAGCCCTACCGGACCTGCCCCGGCAATATACACTGTCGATCCGATCCTGACTCCGGCGCTGTAAGCACCGTGAAATCCTGTCGGAAAGATATCGGAAAGCATTGTTAAATCCAATATCTTATCCATGGCTTGCTCTTTGTCGGGAAACTTCAGCAACTGGAAATCTGCGTACGGAACCATAACATATTCCGCCTGGCCGCCGACCCAGCCGCCCATGTCCACGTAACCATAAGCGGCACCTGGCTGATCAGGATTGACGTTCAGGCAAATATGGGTATCTTGTTCTTTACAGTTTCGACAGCGGCCGCATGCGATGTTAAAGGGAACCGAAACAAAATCGCCCTTCTCTATAAATTCTACATCCCGGCCGACTTCAATAACTTCACCGGTAATTTCGTGTCCCAGAATCAATCCTTCGGGAGCTGTCGTCCGTCCCCGAACCATGTGTTGATCACTGCCGCAGATGTTGGTTGAGATGACCTTGAGAATCACGCCATGTTCACATTTCCGGCCTACATTAAGGGGATTAACACCCGGTCCGTCTTTTAGTTCCAGTTCAGGATAGTCGGTGTTTTGCACTTCTACCTTTCCTTGGCCAAGATAAGCTACAGCTCGATTACCTGCCATGGTTTTCCCTCCCAGAAAGATTAGGTTATGTGTAAAAAGACTACCTTTACAACTCTTCGAAAACCTTCACTGCCGCCTTGGCAACCTGCTCATCCTGCTCTACGGCACCTCCGCTGACGCCAATGGCCCCGACCACTTTTCCTCCTCTTTCAAGTGGAAAGCCGCCACCAAATACAACAATGCGTCCATTGTTTGTTGTATTCAATCCATACAGTTCTGCATTAGGAACTGTTGCCTCTGCCAGGTTTCCGGTGGGCATTTTGAGAGCTACGGATGTCCAGGCTTTGTTCTGGGCTATATCAATACTGGCCAGCCAGGCGTCATCCATTCTATGGGTCGCGATAAGGTTTCCGCCTTCATCCAGTACCGAAATGACCATCTGAACACCGATTTTTTCAGCCTCATTTTCCGCGCCGGCGATTAACTTTTTCGCCAAATCCAGTGTTACCTGACTCAATATATCCATCCTTTCCTAAATGGGGGTTGGTGGACAAATTCCCTTCAGGATTGGTTCGTAAACATTAATATGGATGAGACCGATCAGAGTTTTTATATTTTGACAAGAAGATCAAGAGGACATCAAACAAGTCGATATCCGTGTGCGAATACCGGCTTGTTTTTTGCAACGGAGGATTCAGGCTACCAAAGACGTTACTGTCGGAATCTCCTAAGAGCGGACTGTCAGCATCTTGGCACCGCCGAATTGTTCCAACACCGCAACAGCATGTGCCGGATCCGGATTTGTGATCTCATCGGGGAAAGTAATTGCCTTCATTTTTATGAAATGGAATGTTTCCAACAATAAACCCATTAAGGAGAGCCATTATTTTTCCTGGTACATGATTTTCTATCGTGTTTTGAATCGAATGTAGGATATCATGGCAATCGAGGGGTGTGATACTGCTTCAACGGGATTTTGATATAATGTGTCCAAACCCTTCATATTTAGCCGGGAGGAAGGAATTCAAATAAATGAGGAACAGAAAAAATGATTAAAACGATTCTTCTTTTTGTGTTGGCGGGGTTCGCCGAAATTGCTGGTGGCTATTTGATCTGGTTGTGGCTACGTGAAAGCTTTTCCTATTGGTACGGCGTAATGGGGGGGCTGATCCTCGTTTTTTACGGGGTGATTCCGACATTTCAATCCTTTTCCTCTTTTGGACGGATATACGCGGCCTATGGAGGATTTTTCATCATTCTTTCTCTTTTGTGGGGATGGGCTGTCGATAAAAAAACACCTGATCTTTATGAGTGGATCGGTGCTGCGATTTGTTTGGTCGGGGTCTCAGTGATTTTGTGGGGAGGGCGGAATTAAAGAGCCATCTCGAGGCCGGCTGGAAATGGTGAAACCTCCCGGGTCGGGAGGTTTGCAGCTTTAAGCAGATTTTTTTCTCATTGCAGCGGTGATGATGGCGATGATTCCTAGAACAAGAGCCGCGATGGAGAAATACAACGGTAAGTTCAAAGAACTGGTGCCGTCACCGCCCATTTGGCCTGTAGCTGATACATGGACAACTGGAGCCGGGTGGCCAGAACCTTCAGCCCCGACCCATTTAACGATGCTGCCGTCACTATAGGTCTGGTAGGCTTTGAAGTTAATTTTTTTCGTATCCTTTTTTACCTTGCCTTGCATTTTCAGCTGAATGAATTCCGTAGGCTTCAACCCGCCATTTGTTGCCTTCCATGTAATAGCTGTAATTTTCCCGGTGCCATCCTTTTTCAACTGATAATCCCAGCCGGCCCGTGGCTCTATACGTGAAATGACAACATTCTTCGGGATGACCACCTTGACTTTTGTCGTGCTTGCCTTTTCCTTTTCTGAAGGAACACTCACCGTGAAAGTCTCATAACTTCCTGCCGTAACTTTTTCGGGGTAAATTTTGACGTGAGCGCTTGCTATTCCCGCAAAAACCAACATCGTTACTAGAAAAATTGGCAATGCAGCCAACGTTTTTTTCATTTTTGCCATTGGAAGTCCCTCCATGTTCTGGTTTTGGCTCCCCGTATTCGGAGATTTCGTTATTTTGCCTGAAAGATGATCATTTCTTTTTTCAATACTGTCGGATTATCGTTGGCATCCAGGATTCGAATGACAACTTTCCACTCACCTGCAAACGGAATGTAGGCTTTTTCAGCTTTGTAAACGTATGTGTTCTTTTCGGTGCCCGCCGGCTTTAGTTTAATCTCAACCGGTGCAATTTTTTTGTCAGTATCATGTAAAAATAACTTGACAGCGTTTGGTTTTTTGGATGTTTCGATTTGTACCGTCACATTATTGGCGACCGCAACCGATTTCGGTGTGATTTTTGTTGTCACATTCAGCTCGTTTTTAATGGTGTGCCAGACAAGCGGTTCGTTAGTCGGTGTCGGGTTCATGTAGGTGAAAATCCCCACAATCACCAGAATTGCAATCATCAATGAGAAATCGACCTTTATTCTGGATCCGATTTTTTCAGGGTTCTTTTTCTTCATCGCGGATCGGATGAAAGCTGCTGTAACAATGACCGCAAGGACAAGAGCCGTTTTCGCGATAAGCAGTTTCCCCCACCACGTGTATAGGACATCGCGAATGGCCGGCAGAAACAGAATCGTATTAAGAGCCCCGGTTATGATTAACAAAATGATGCTGATCAGCGCGGCCTTCGAAAATATCGGTAAAAATCGTTTTGCGTGCTCCGGATGTTTCTTCCAGAAATAAATCAAATAAAGCAAACCGCCCACCCAGACCGCAGCCGTTAGCAAATGGATGAAATCAAAGGCAATCGTCAGAGTCACGGGTTGAAATGCGAATGCGTGGCCGTTAAAAGCCTCCGCCGTAAGTAAGATAGCAATCCATACACCATCCACCCATTTTGATCGTCCCAGGATCCAGAAGCCGAGGACTGCCAAAACGAGTGACACCAGCCAGCTTAAGCCTATGGCGGATGAGGTGAACAACGGAATGACCTTCTCCGCTCCGAGACCGTCGAGAATGTTACTGAATTCGACAAACCCCAAACCAAGTAACATGAAGAGGTAAAAGGCTTTAAGAAATTGACTCGCGCTCTGAAAGGATGCGTGAACCTGGTTCGATTCTCTCCGGAACCCCATTCCCCAAAATGTCCAGCCTGTTAAAAACAACAAAGCTAAATAATAGCCGATTCTAACAAGGAAAGTAGCGCCGGAGTGATTATGGTCCGCTTCCTGACCGGATAGGGTTTGTAAATTGTTGACCGCGTTTGCTGCAGCAGGACCAATCGTAAATGTGTATGAACTGCTGATCGGATGGCCATCGGCTGAAATTACTTTAAAAGATATGGTATAAACACCATCTTCGAGTTTCGGGAGTTTCAGCATCAATTTCCGGTGCTTTTGCCCAAGCTTCGCTTTGCCCCCCGTTACCGGTTCTCCCATGTTGTTATAGACATTGAGCTTATATAAATCTGTGCCAAGTCTTTCATTGAAAGTCAAAACGATTCGTTCCGGGGATTGGGCAAGGTGACTTCCTTGAGGCGGATTGGCCTTCACGAGGGAAGCATGTGCCGATGCGGTTTGCGGTAAAAACAGGCATATGGCAACAATCATGGCGAATAATCTTAAGATGGCTCCCAACTTTCGAGTTTTCATAGAAACGGTGTCCACCCCCTTTTGAGTCAGTTTAATCGTTTCTCAGCTCTTGTAAACTTGATTTGTTATACCTTAACAAATTCAAACCTTCGTCTTTCATTCTAGAGTATCTTGTCCCCATTTGACTAGAAGGATTGTGAACGGCTATTGACATTTGAGCTATCCATAAAGCATACGAAGCTTAAAGCGCTCCGGATCACTTCTCTGTAAATTCATCATCATTTCACCTCTTGTTCTTCTGCTTCTTGAAAGATGAAGGAATTGTCCCTAAACTTGTTGGAGGATCCATCTGTGTTTAAATTTGTGAAGAATGATCATAATGGGGGACAGAGGAGTGAAAGAAGATGTTACCAGTTGAACGGCGAAAGTGGATTAAGGAATGGATTCGGAATCAGCATAATATGAAAATCTCCGAACTCAGTGACAGGCTTGGTGTATCAGAGATGACTGTCCATCGGGATATCAAACCCCTTGTTGAAGAAGGGGTTGTGGTCAAGACCTTTGGAGGGATCACACTGGTTCGCGAAAGGATGGGAAATGAAACTGCAAGTGATGAATGTGTCTATTGCAACAAGAAAAACCATGAAACGCTTGTTTTTCGCCTGATTTTGCCGAATGACAAAATCGAATCCGCTTGTTGCGGGCACTGTGGCTTGCTCCGTTATAAACAGTTGGGGGACAAGGTGATACAAGCTGTCTGCCGTGACTTTCTAAGACATACAACCATCAGCGCCGCGCAGGCAACGTTTGTTATGGATACCGGCCTTGATATAAGCTGTTGCCAACCGCAAGTGCTGACTTTTGAACATCGGACCGATGCCGAGAAATTTGTGAAAGGATTTGGCGGGGCCGTGTTATCTCTCCCGGAAGCCGTCGAGCAGCTTGATTTGAAAATGAACGTTCGCGATGATGCCCGAAAATAGGAAGGTGATTCATTATTATTAGGAAATTAACCACTGAAGTCTTCTTGTTATTGTTTGTTATGGGAGTCGCAGCATGCGCTTCCTCCGGTGGGGTGCCGAATACAGAACAAGATACAAGTGTAGGGGAATATTCCAAAAATCAGGATGAACAAAGACACGGATCAAAGGCACAGCATGCTACGTCTCTTACGAAAGCTGACTGGATCGTGGAACCTTTCCGCTATACTGATCAAAACGGGAAGCCGTTTGGCATGGCCGATTTAAAAGAGAAGGTTTGGCTGGCGGACATGATTTTCACTAAATGCACCACCGTCTGTCCGGTTCTGACCGCTCATATGTCGAATTTACAGGACAAATTGGAAAACAAAGGGATGCAGATCCCGATTGTTTCTTTCAGTGTTGATCCGAAACGGGACACACCCCAGCATCTGAAGGCGTATGGCGAAAAATTCGACGCTGACTTTTCAACGTGGCACTTTCTGACGGGGTATTCACCGAAAGAAATCAAACAGTTTGCGAGAGTTTCGTTTAAATCCCCAATTACTCAGTATAAGAACAGTGATCAGTTTGCGCACAGCACATCGTTCTTTCTTGTGAACGGTTCAGGGAAAGTGATGGCGAAATACGACGGTCTGGAACCCCCTTATAAAAGAATAGTGAAGGATGTCGAGGTTTTGCGGAAATCCGGGGGGACGAGAGTAGCCACTGACGGGCATTCTGTTGAAACAAACGCTTCCACAGAAAAACCGTTGAAGGTCGATATCTTATTGGGTCCGGGCAAGATCCAGGCGGGCAAACCGATGGAAATTCGAGCAGCGGTCAGCCAAGGAGGCAGGAAGGTCAACGATGCAGAAGAAGTAATGTTTGAGGTTTGGGCAAAAGGTGACGCCAAGCATCAAATGTTTCATGGGAAAAGCGAAGGGGACGGCATTTACGCCATCCAAAAAACATTTAAATCTCCCGGAATCTATTATGTGATGTCTCATGTAACAGCGCGAGGCCAACACATTATGCCGAAGAAAAAAATCATTGTCCAACAGGAAGAATGAAACAATGGGGATTCCAGGGATTGTCAGCGGAGGCTTTCCGGAAGGTTAAAAGGTAAATAGCTTGATGGCGGCACAAGGTTATTGATAATATAAGGTGAATCGAAAAGGATTGAAGTTTAAGCGGGAAGTGGGAATGCAATGACCTTGGGAATCATGGGCTATGTGTTGGCGGCCGCGGCGGCAAATGTTGTCGGCGGTTTTATTATTTTTATAAAAAAGGATTGGTCTGAACGCGGCATCAACCTGTTGTTGGCTTTGAGCGCGGGATTGTTACTCGCGATCACCCTTGTGGATTTGATTCCCGAGGTGATGGCGGACAGTGAATCAAGCCCGATCTATATTTTGGCCAGTGTTGCCGTGGTTTTTCTGTTGCAGCAATATTTTGCCCCGCATCACGGGCACGGAGGAGAGCAAGTACAAGCCTTCACCCGTTCTAGAAACACGGTTACCGGCTTAAAGGTGGGAATGTCGATTCACACGTTCTTTGACGGATTTTCCATCATTGCCGGTTTTGCGCTGGATATTACATTGGGAATTGCGGTATTTGTAGCAATTATTCTACATAAAATTCCGGATGGTGTAACCATTGCCTCAGTCGTTTTCTCTCTGACAAGAGATAAGGTGAA
>DASVCO010000130.1:0-13568 GCA_036381575.1 Caryophanales bacterium | reverse complement strand
AACAAATAAAGGAAAAGTAAATGCAAAGGTCAGGATGCTCGATGTTCTATTAAGTCATTTTACAAACAACCTTACATTTAAAAGCGCAAAAAGTGTTCATGCATCCGACCTCAAAAAAATTCAATACCTTGTTTATTTCGGAACGGTAGAAACCAGGCTGCCTCAAAAATTCCGTCAAATATCCAATTCCTTTCAAGGGACATTTCTGGCTATTGGAGCCAATGTCGAACAACTCGGAAAACCTTTTTCATTTGTGAACATCTCCACGCAGGTTGAAATAGAACAACTGCTGAATGTAAGAAAGCAAAAACGGGTGACCCTTCCCGACAGCAACCTTATTTATGAGGTAGAAGTCACTAAACCAGCCGTTATCTTAGCGGAAGCCCTGAATAATAACAACGTATATCCTTTGGTGGTTCATCACGGATCCAGTTATTATTTCGCGCACAACCGCTTAAATTCGTCGTTTGCCACTTTTCTCGGTATCAGTTTACACAAGATTTTCCACAGTTCGCCCGATCCGGTTCATCCGGCTTATATTCGCCTGGAGGATGTTCACCCAATGGCGGATCCTGAGAAATTAATGAAAATCGGCCATTTCCTGTACCAGAAACATATTCCATATATGATTGCTGTCATTCCGGTTTTTAAAGATCCGAAAACCCATCGGGAATACCATTTCTCCGACTCCCCGGAAGTAGTAAAGGCCCTTCAGTACATGCAAAGCCATGGTGGAAGTATCGTCATGCACGGTTACACGCATCAATTTAGAAAAAGCGAGACGGGTGAAGGATTTGAATTTTGGGATGTGAAAAACAATACTCCTATCTTCCATGCGGCGGATGAAAAGGATGTCAAACTTTCACAAAAGGATTTCCCTGATAAACAAAGCTACAAAGCCTACCTCGAAACACTCAAGCAGTTTGAGAAAAGATATATCGACCGGAAACTGACGAAGGGCATTCATGAATTAACAATCGAAAAGCTTTATCCGCTCGCCTTTGAAGCCCCGCATTATGCAATGTCCCTGGAAGGTTACAAAAGGGTTTCCGACTATTTCTCAACTTACGTCGGACAGTTACAGGTTTCCAATGAAGATTGGCATCATGTCAGAACATCTCCCTATCTGAGTCGTCCGTCGTTTTTGAACAATATGCTGTTGCTTCCGGAAACAATTGGTTACGTGCCAGCCGATGACTCTCAAGCTGTAGAACGAATGATGAATAAGGTAAATCAACAGCTGGTCATTCGCGATGGCGTCATAGGCGGATTCTATCATCCTTATCTCGGCATGGATCCATTTCGTGAACTCATCCGAAGAATGGAACAAATCCCGAATATCCAATGGATCAACTTAAAGCATTTAAAAAATACGGTCAAGGCTCCGGGGGTCACCATTCAAACAGCTTCAGGGAAGATCAAGGTCGACTCAAACCTAACATTCGCTCCATATAAAATAAGTAAAATCAGCGGGAAAATTGCGGAAAGTATTATGTGGATCCTTGTAGGCGCCTCCGGAGCTGCTGTTCTATTGTTTATTCTCAATATCCTTCGTATCAGCCGGCAAACCCGTAAGGCATTGAAAACGAAGGAGATGAAATCCTATGGCGGCTAACCTGTTATTTTTCCTCATATTGATAATGATTTGGGGAATGCTTTTATACCACATGTTTTTGACACATGGAGGATATGCCGAAGCGGTCCGTTTCCGGAATACGGTGCAAAACAAGTTCTTCCCGATGGAGAATTATCCAAAAGTCAGCATTTTGATTCCAGCCCATAATGAAGAGATTGTCCTTCAGGATACATTGGAGGCGATGCGGAAGCTGAAATATCCGGAGGGAATGTTAGAAGTCATTGTGATCAACGACAACTCCAGTGACCATACAGGAGCTATTTCGTCACGCTACGCTGCACAGAACAGCCAAATAAAAAGCGTGCAAACCAGTCCCCCGTTCGCCGGAAAAGGCAAATCAAGCGCCTTAAATTATGGATTGGAACACGCAACGGGGGAAATCATTGTAGTTTACGATGCCGACAATGTTCCCGATGAAATGGCTGTGCTGCGTCTCGCTGCCGCTTTGAAAAACGATGCTGAAGCGGGAGCGGTTATTGGCCGCTTCCGTGTCATAAATGCGAACCAGAACCTGCTCACCCGGTTTATCAATATAGAAACCATTTGTTTTCAATGGATGGCCCAGGCCGGACGCTGGCACTGGCTGAAATTCGCCACCATTCCCGGCACCAATTTTGCCATCCGCCGCCATCTCCTCGATTCACTCGGCGGATGGGACCCTGGCGCCCTGACAGAGGACACTGAACTAAGCATTCGTGTTTATAATATGGGGTACTATATTCGATTTTTACCAAATGCCCTTACATGGGAACAAGAACCGGAAACCTTTGGAGTTTGGTGGCGGCAACGAACAAGATGGGCGCGAGGCAATCTTTATGTGGTCGTTAAATACTTATTCAAGTGGCGGGAATTAAAGAAAAAAACGATTTTGCTGGATTTATTTTATTTTTTCTTCACATATTTCATGTTCCTGTGTGGTATTCTCGCCTCCCACGGGATTTTGGTACTGAATCTGTTTACAGACTTACATCTGAAACATGGATCCATCGCTTTCGTGTTACTTATCATGGCCTTCTTATTATTTGTCACCGAGGTGCTGCTTGGTCTCAGTATTGAGAAAAATGAATTAACCCTGAAGAACATTCTGGTTGTATTGTTCATGTATTTTACGTACTCGCAACTTTGGATTTTGCTCGTCATCCATGCCCTTATTCTCGAGGTGAAACGCGTCTGTCTGCAACAAGAGGTGCGCTGGGACAAAACCGAACGCTACAAGCAAAATCAATCTGCATAACATGTTCCTGATTCACCCAAACACCTTCAGTCCTTAAAGAGCCCGGACCGAAGCCCGGGTTCTTCCCTTTATTAAGTCGCCTCTTCCGCTATCTTCTCTTGATATACCTCCATCGAGTCTCTATGATTCAATCTTTTCATCGTTTCTCTTGTCAAATGGCCGTCCCCTTCTTGGACGATATAAACTTCAAGCTTTCTCTTGCCCCATTCATCATAAACATCCTCAACCGTTTGAAAGTACAGATCAATTTCATTTCCATTAATAGCTGAACCGGTATCGGCCACAACACCATAACCATATCCCGGTACGTACAAAATGGTTCCGATCGGAAATACAGCGGGATCGGCTGCGATGGTGGAATACAGATCACGTCTTACCTTCACACCACTATACGTAATCCCGTAAGCTGGATGCTCAGGGGTTTTGCCTGTTGATTCCACACCTGCTGTATAGCCTGTCGCTACTACCACTTTGGAAGGATATTTGTTCCAATTGACCGAGTCTGCCAGCGATTCCTTTGTAACTGATTTACTTGAAATCTGCCTTTCCGTTTCCTTGATATGTGGAAGTGCCTTGGTGGCAAGAGCCGTTTTCACCCTTAGATTCCTTCCAGCCTCTGATGAAGATTCATCCTCAAGGAAAAAAGTCTGCCGGGAAAACCATACACCAATATCCTTGGCCTCTACACCCGAAATCACTTGCAGGGTCGTCAACAATGCTCCAAAGAATAATACAGTGATGAACAACCTGCGTGAGAAACTCCTCAAAATCTGCAAATCTTCCACTCCCCTCTGCTGACTAATCTTGTCCACAGAAACGGGAATTATACATAAGCGGAAAAGAAAGGCAAAAAAACTCAGGTGGCCAAAACCACACAATAAGTTAAATCCATGGTTTTGTGTTCATTTTTTATGGGATTTTGATGATTAGTTAAGTTTTTGGGGAAAATTTCAGTGAATCAAGGGATGTGAGGGGGCGAAGGGGTATCAGGACCCGCGATTCAGCGAAAAAAGTGAGGAATTCAGCTGAAAATATGAGGAATTGAGCGGAAATGGAAATGAATTCAGCCAAAGATGGAGGAATTCAATCGAAAGTCCCAATTATTCAGCTATTTCAATGTTATGTCAACTAACGGATGCCTATCTAAAAAGAATTGCGTACGAAAATCAAAAGCGAAACGAAAAATCGAAATGTATTGATTGTATTGATTTTACCGTCCAAGAAAAAAAAACAGACCGGAAATACATCCGGCCGCATCGAAAACGATCTTGTTCTGTAATCATTTGGAAATTACAGTTAAAACATCTGATATCCTTTTGAACGTAACAAACGAATAATGCCCCCGGCAATGACCGCTCCCAGAAAACCCGAGCTTAGAACAGCTATGTCAACAGGTTTCAAAACCGCAAATTGGTGGGCCAAATCCGTTATGGAACTTTGAAAGTTCGTCACATATTCATAAACATGGACGCGATCGACGATCAGAATCACAATAAGCGGATAAACCACTGCCGGCACCCATGATGAACGCAAAAGCATATTTGCAATAAAACCAATCCCGAAAAACAGAATCATAAACAAAATGATTGAAATGATGATTTGGGCAGGATTCATCTGTACAGGCATCCTTCACACCTCCATAATCCATATTCAGTTTACTTGAACGCCGGAGCGCCGTCAATTTCCGGACTTGACAGAACCATGACAATCCAAAAATCAATTACGCAAAAAAATGCACCGCCGATTCGCGGTACACTTTGGAATCTTCTTCTCTTTTTTTAACGATTTCTACCGCTTCCGTGGCAATGTTCACAGGTTTCCGATCCTCCCAAAAGCAACTGGAAATACCCTTGCCCTCCGCAATACGGGCATTTACTCTGGTTGGCCTTTGTCGTCTGGTTTCTCATTCCGGCCACTCCCTTTCGGATTTTTCAGATAATCATAACAGGGATTTCGAAAAATGCAAACATTCCTATACCGGCGTCTCGAATGATGTAAGGGATTCCATCTCTTCGTTACGCGTTTTTTCTCGCTTTATCTAATATTTTTTGAGAAAACAAAAAGGTGTCCGCCACATTTGCGAAGCCCGATAAAAAGGGTTTCCCCGATTTCATCGATTTCCACGAACAAAGCCGCGAATGCGGCCTTGTTACTGTGACAAACACCTTTCATCCGTATGAAATTCTACCAACCGATTAAGTTCAGTTTTCCTTTCTTCAAAACGAGGCCCGGGCCGCCCAGCATAAACAGATAACGGTCGTCGATAATCTTCTTCATTGCCATCGCTGTCGATCCATACAGCTTGTGATCTCCGAACACGATACCGACAGCCTCACGTTCACCGAGAGAAGCAACCGTGCCTTTGTTGTCATACTTGAATGACTCCAATTTCTCTCCGCGAATCAACGCTTTCAGGTTGGTCGAAACGGTACCTGCTTCCTGCATTGCAATCTGTGCAGTCGGAGGATACGGACGATCGTTCTCCGGATTGATGACAAGCGCGCAATCACCGATTACGAAAATGTTATCGTAGCCTTTGGCGCGCATATCCTTCTCAACGGGTAATTTCCCGCGGTTTGTCTCAAAACCGGACTTCGCCATAATCGAGTTGCCCTGGACCCCGCCTGTCCAGATAATCGACTCTGATTTGATTTCTTCACCGGAACCTACGATGACACTGTTTTCGGTACATTCCTGAATTTTCGTGTCAATCATGAATTCAACGCCGCGGCTTTCGAGAAGATTCTGTGCATATTCAACCAGTTCTTCGTCGAATCCGGGAAGCACGCTTGGCGCTGCTTCAATGTTGATCAGGCGCACCTTCTCGCGGGCGATATCGTATTCCTTACAAAGTTGAGGAATACGGGCAGCCAATTCACCGACAAATTCAATTCCGGTAAATCCGGCACCGCCTACGATAATCGTTAATAATTCCTCGCGCTCTTCTTCTTCATTATGATAACGGGCAAACTGATACTCAATATGATCACGGATCTCCCTGCAAGTATCCACACTTCTGATCGAAAAGGCATTCTCTTGCAGCCCTTTGATCCCAAATGTTGCTGATTCAAATCCGAGACCGATTACGAGATAGTCGTACTCCAATTCCCCGTTCTCAAGAATGACGCGATTCTCGTCTTTTTTAATTTCAACAACGGTATCACAAACAAGATTGACACGTTTCGTGTCGATTACATCGCTGATGAGCATGCGTGCACGATCCTGATGAATTGTACCTGCAGCTACCTCATGCAACCATGTCGTTTGATAATGATAATTGTGCTTGTTTACAAGAGTGATGTGCGCGTCATTGGTTCCCAGTTTCTTGGTTAATCTTGTCGTTGTCATCATTCCGCCGTATCCGGCGCCGAGGATGACGATTCTTGGCTTTTGCAAAACGATCACCTTTTTTCACTTTGATTTATTATAAGTTCAAATGTATAAGGAAAAATTGACACAGCGCCAATTCCTCAAACCATCACTTAAGTATTCTATTTCCCTCGCTGTGCGGGACAAAATTCACGTTGTGAAACGCACTTTGTGAGATTCTTCACTTACTTCTTTATAGCCGCACACAAAGGAAGGTTTCCGGCAACCGATCCAAGTTGCATATATTTTTTCCGCCATCATTTATGATATTCCTTTTTCGGCTACTTTTCAACCCGGAACCTTTCATTCACAGGCAGGAATACGATATAATGAGAAATGTTTGGTGTTCTTATTCCAAAAACTATATGAATGTAACAATATAAAACCAATTGGGGGTGTCAGGGTTGACCGAAGAAAACACATACGATATTACGATTATCGGCGGAGGGCCGACAGGCATGTTCACGGCGTTTTACGGCGGCCTTCGCAAAATGAAAGTCAAAATCATTGAGGCCATGCCGCAACTCGGCGGCCAGCTCTCCGCACTTTATCCCGAGAAAGATATTCTTGACGTCGGAGGCTTTCCGAAAATCAGCGGCCAGGGGCTTGTCGATAATTTAATCGAGCAAACTGAATTCTTCGATCCGTCAATTGTTTTGGGAGAAACGGTTGAAAACGTCGAGAAACTTGACGAACAGCATTTTAAATTGACAACGGACAAAGATGTCCATTTTTCAAAAACCGTGATTATCACAGCGGGGGTCGGAGCTTTTCAACCGCGGCCGTTAAAGGTCCCCGGCGCGGAGACATATGACGGCAAGAATCTGCATTATTTCGTGAAAGATTTACAACAGTATGCCGGCCAACGGGTTGTGGTATGTGGAGGTGGCGATTCAGCCGTTGACTGGTCACTGATGCTGGAGCCGATCGCCAACGAAGTCTCATTGGTTCACCGCCGTGATAAGTTCCGCGCACACGAGCAAAGCGTTGAAAACTTGATGAAATCGAAAGTCAATGTCCTGACACCGTTTATTCCAAAGGAATTAATCGGCGACGATAACGCCATCCGGCAAGTCGTGCTTCAGGATGCCAAAAGCGAAAGTGAAAAGGCTATTGACGTTGATTCGGTTATTGTCAATTACGGATTTGTCTCTTCTCTTGGCCCGATCAAGGATTGGGGACTCGAGATCGAGAAGAACTCCATTCTTGTGAACACAAGGATGGAAACAAACATCAAGGGCATCTACGGAGCCGGAGACATTGTCACATACGACGGCAAGGTTAAATTGATTGCCACCGGTTTCGGCGAAGGACCTACCGCCGTTAACAACGCGAAATCATACATTGATCCAAAGGCACGGGTCCAACCGCAACACAGCACGAATATGAAATTATAGATTTTGGCCATAATGGTAACGGTGATGACAAATGACTCTTCTGTTAGGAGTTGGCGCAGCCTTTACCTTACTGGCCATAACGGTTTTCTTCTTTGGCTTCTACAGAAACCCGCCTCTTCTCCCGGAGCCAGTTGATCCGGAACGGGCAAAGTGCGAGAATCCAATGGAACTTTGGCTGTACGACTCGTTGAAAATGCGTGGTTTTGTAGTCATAACGAAAGTCCCATGCGGCCCGTACGAAGTGGACTTGGCGTTGCCCCATCACAAAATTGCAATATACTGCGAACCGCCGGCAACAGCTGAAAAAGTACTCGAGCAACGAAGGAAACGCTACCTAAAGGAGAATGGTTGGCGAACAATCAATATCCGGCCGCAAAGCTTATACCGGGACTTTCATAAGAATCTTCGCAAAATCAATGTTTACATGCATAACTAAGCACTTCCCTCAGCCGGAAGTGCTCTATTTTTGGCTATTGGTTTGTCAATCTGGCTCAAGGTGCAAACTAAATTTTTTTGATGAAACCGGCTGGCTTCCATTAAGAAACCTCCCGGACCCGCAGTCCAGGAGGTTAAAAAACGTTGTTTTAGCATTTTTCCGGCGTACCTTCGTTGGTTGCTGTTTTGAACGATGAACCGCAGCCGCACGATACAAGCGCATTCGGATTGTCGATGACGAATCCGCCGCCCATCATGTTCTGCTTATAATCGATTGTTGTGCCTTGAACAAGCGGAGAACTGTCACTGTCAATCAATATTTTCAAGCCCTGTTGCTCAATTTCTTTATCATCATCATGCACTTCATCGTCAAAGCTAAGCCCGTAAGACAATCCGCTGCATCCGCCGCCTTTCACACCAAAACGTAAATACTGGGCTGTCTGGCCTTCGCCTTCCATCATTTCCTTGATTTGCTGGCTGGCCGCCTCGGTAATGGTAATCATAATTTGCCTCCCATTCGTGCAAAGTTGGCTGGACAAGGTCACCCTCTAAGCCTTTAACTCCCTTAATTATAAAAGGAAAACAGCTGAATCACAAGCTTTCCGTATATGAGAAAAAAAAGGCAGTCTGAGTTAAGAAGGTTTGACATCTCCCTCGGGGAAAGGAAAGGCCTGGGAAACGGCTTCCGAATGACCAACTAAGAATGTTCGGGTTTTGCGGAGGCCGGTTCCTAGGGATCCGCATTGATCGTTCGACTCCTTTTTTCGGAATCAAGGCTAACAATTTTTGTTCGGCAAGTCATTTGTCGTTTTTAATATCTTTTATTTTTTTTTCCAAAATTGCTATTCTATTTTCCATATCCTCTTTTGGTTCATTAACCTTTCTAATTACAATTGATCCAATTCCCAGTACAGCCAAAATAATGCCAAAAGCGAACATGATCATCAGGAAAAATATATCTGCCACCTTTTAAAAATCCTCCTTTTTATGGGTTTGATTTTTTTAAGAAAATTAAAGGATTTCCAATTTTTTGTAGAATTAATCTAATAAATCCCAAAAACAAGGAGTGAAAAAAATGATCAGATTCAAAACAAACGCTTTTTGTCTAGTTTCGATATTTTGTCTCATAGGTATGTTAGCCTTTCGCACAGATCATGAGGCCCACGCGGCAGATCACGCTTACTACACTAACACATTTCCCGGATATAGTCTTGGCGCCTACAGTTGGTTCGGATACGCTGATGTAAGGTGTGGAATGAACTCTTACGTCAATTACTCAGCAGCAGCAAGTCCTCAAATTGACAGTATAGCAATTGGATATGATGCTTATAACCTTAGTGGCACAATACAATATAGTGATTACTACCAGAAACCCGACACTTCTGGCTTTGCTAGGCAAACAGATATCGGAGTTCTTGGTAAATCAATATCCGTGTTTGATTTCAAAAATAACGGATACGAATGGAAGACCACTCAGAGAATCTATAATTGCGGTGATCCATATCACTTTGCTGCCAAATCAGATGCTAGCCAATCAAAGATTCCTCGAAAGTACAGACACGTATTAGATGGAAACGCATTAGAAAATGCTAGGACAATTATTGCAGAAGATTATGCAAGCGACCTAAAATCGTATACTGTTGGCAATAGACCGTTAAATGTAAGGGATTTCAAATTGGTCAAAAAAACTGAGAAAAAAGGTTTTAATTTTGCAGATGGTACTATGAAATTCCGTAATTCAGTCGTAACGGATTACTCTTATGTAAGTATTTCAGTTCCTGAAAAGGTTAAGAAAGATGGAAAATCATATCACATTAAAGCCTATGTTTTAGTTAACAATACTCATGGTGTTAACGACGAAGTCCATACATCATTGTACATTGAGCCATTTAAAAATAAATAAAAGAAGAGAGCAGAGCAGATCTATAACTGATCTGCTTCTTTTTTTATCAATTACAACATAACACATTTTTCATGTATTTTAAATTGATGACGGTGTTAAGTTGATATGCCTTTGGGGTCTTGAAGCCCTGATCATATAAAATAAATTCCTTCACAAATCGTCACAGCCGGGCCTGTCATATATACGCGTTCATTGGCTCCCCAACGAACCTTTAAATCACCACCGAGTAAATGAACAGTAATTTCTTTATCTTTTGCAGCCTTGCCGTTCAAGACTGCTGCAACAACTGCGGCACAGGCACCGGTTCCGCAAGCCTGTGTAATTCCCGAGCCTCGTTCCCACACACGAAAATGCATTTCACCCGGACCTGCCATCTCAACAAATTCGACGTTAACCCCTTCAGGAAACAATGGATGATTGTCAGCCAGAATGGAACCATACTGTTCAATCGGAGCTTGATCAACAGAAGAATCCACAAAAAAAACGCAGTGGGGATTCCCCATCGAAACGCCGGTCATTCTTTTTTTCTCTCCATCGACCTCTATTAGCTCCTCGATTAATTCATCATTGGGTGAACCTCCCGCCATCGGTAAGTCTCCGCGTTTCCATCCGGGACGCCCCATATCGATGGTTACTTCCTCAACAAGCTCTCCCGAGACACGAACGCTTGCCTGAACCGTTCCGCTCAGCGTTTCAATACCAAACTCGTCTTCGTCCACCAATCCGTTTTCGTAAGCATATTTGGCCACACAACGAAGGCCATTCCCGCAGTTCTTCGCCTCGGAGCCGTCTTTATTAAAGATCCTCATTTTTATTGCTGCTGTTTCCGACGGACCAATCAAAATGAGGCCGTCCGCTCCAATTCCGGTATTCGGCTCGGAAACCCGCCGTGCCAGTTCAGGCAGTTTCTCCTCCGGCAACGGGTTTTCAAACCCGTTCACATAAATATAACAATTTCCCAACCCGTGCATTTTTGTAAAAGGTAAACGCTCCACCATGGCCGCATGTCCTTTCCATCTAATTTTATTTATTATATAAGAAAAGCACCGCTTTCGCAGGTGCCTAAACTTTAGAACATTGGATTTTCTTCCAGATGTTTATATATATTCTCGACGAGCGCTTCCGGTGTTTCTCCCGAAACATATTCTCCTTCGACAAGTGCATAATGCCCTTGCGCACATTGTGTGCAATTTCCCAAACAAAAATCCTCGATCACATCAAGATCCGGATCTTTATCAAGTTGTTCGAACGCTTTCTGGGACCCGCTCGCCAGATTGTTCATACAAAATTCAATGATGGGATTCATATTATCACCTTCTATTCCCCGTCATTCTGGCAGTACTACCTTAATATCCTAACCTGCCCAATCCAGATAGTCAACAAAAAAACACTGTGAAATTGTTGTCAAATAGAGTTCTATTCGCTATACTGGCTATGGCTTTTTGGAATGATATTTATGACGAGCGGACAGTCTAATTGTAAAGAAGGGAAATAATAAATGAAGGAACTTCTCGTATTGGGCGGCGGTTACGGCGGAATGCGTTTGCTCCAGGATGTGTTAACCGACAAACTGCCTGGCGATGTACACATTACCCTTGTCGACCGCCAGCCTTATCATGGCTTGAAAACGGAATATTATGCGCTGGCGGCAGGAACAACTTCGGATTCGCAGGTTCGCATGGCCTTTCCGGAACATTCGAATTTCTCGACAAAATGCGGAGAGGCAAACCGGATTGATCTGTCTAACCATACGGTCTACCTTGATAACGGAGAAGCGCTGACCTATGACGACCTGGTGATCGGGATTGGAGCAGTCGATTCTTATCATGACATTCCCGGGGCCAAAGAACATACACACAGCATTCAAACCATCTGCCAGGCGCGAAAGACTTACGAAGCCCTCAGCAGTACAGGGAAGAATGCGACGGTTTCCATTGTAGGAGGCGGATTAAGCGGTGTGGAACTGGCAGCGGAATTATATGAAAGCCGTCCCGATTTGAGGATTCGTCTTTTCGACCGTGGCAAAACCATTCTTTCCTCGCTTCCTAAGAGAATCAGCCGATACGTACAACAGTGGTTTATCGATCACGATGTGGAGATTATCAACGAAGCAAATATTACAAAAGTTGAACCCAACCTCGTTTTCAACCATGAAGAGCCGGTTGAAAGCGACGAAATCGTGTGGACTGCCGGGATCCGGCCCAATTCACTGATTGCCGAGCTTAATGTGGAAAAAGATAGCCATGGTCGGGTAGTGTTGACGAAACACCACCAAATCCCTGGATACGATGGGGTGTTTGTCGTCGGAGATTGTGCCAGCTTACCCCATGCACCCAGCGCCCAGCTTGCTGAATTACAGGCTGACCAAATCGCGGAAGTGTTGAAAAAACGATGGAAAGACGAACCGTTGCCCAATCTTTCGCCCATCAAGCTGAAAGGAACCTTCGGTTCTCTCGGCAAGAAAGAAGGATTTGGCTTAATGGCGGGAACCCCTTTAACCGGTCGCGTTCCACGGCTGCTGAAATCGGGCATTCTCTGGATGTACAAATTTCAGAACGGATAGAAGGGGACAAGCAGCCCACTGAAGAAACATTATAATAAAAATATAATTTTCGGACCAAATCAGATACGATTTGGTCTTTAATAATTCCTTTTCCAGTCCTGCTAACCTTTTAATGAGACAGGTTTAAAACCATACTTTTCAATCGTTTTGTAAATGGTTTTGAGGCGTGGATCACCTTCACCAGCGATTTCACCGTTAATAACAACCAGTGGATAAAAAAATTCATCGGCAAGAATTCGTTCGCAAAACTCATGGTCTTTTTCGAGCTTTGGATTTTCAATATCGACATAACGGATCGGCAAATCCTGACCCGGGAATTTCCGCTGGACCGCCGCCTCAATCCATTCTTTCGTTTCTTTGGAAGAAGGGGCATGAAGGCAGCTCGGGCATGGGGCCTCCGATCCATATACAACAATCTCCAGGGACGGCACAAGGCACTCCTCCTTATGAGCAAAAATAGTTGATAGAACTTCTCATTTATCGTACAATAATCATAGCAAATATCAAAGCAATGACATTTAGTATTTATTGATAAAAAGGAGTCGATCCCGATGTATGAGCAGGTATCGGATGTATTAGATAAGCTTCGTCCTTTTTTGCTTCGTGACGGCGGTGACGTGGATTTGGTCGATGTTGAAGAGGGTGTCGTTGAGGTGCGTCTGATGGGGGCCTGCGGCAGTTGCCCAAGCTCGACAATCACGTTGAAAGCCGGAATCGAACGCGCTCTGATCGCCGAAGTACCGGGCGTGAAAGAACTGGAGCAGGTTTTTTAAGAAAAGAATCGGTTGAAAAAGCAAGCCTGGTGCGACCAGGCTTGCTTTTATATTGCACTTAAATCTTTTTTTTAAATCAGGGTTGTGCTCAAGAAAACAAAAGAATTGCACAAAATCCGTGATCATTGTACGAACGTGAATTTCCGGTCTTCCTTTATAGAGCCTGCTCTGCAAACGGCATTTTCAAATAGGAAGTCACACCTTCTGAATCAGGCCGGACGACCAGCACATAATCTTCCGGAAAATGTTCACTAAGCC
>DASVCO010000129.1:0-3919 GCA_036381575.1 Caryophanales bacterium | reverse complement strand
AAAGACTCATTTGGATGATGTCTTCCAGGTTGCACCATCGTTTTTTCACTTCGTCGTCCCGAAGTTGGCTTTGAATGCGGGAAACCAACGTAAGCAAATGTTCCGAAGAATCCAAAATGGCGCGGCCATATTGCTGGATTTCCGTTTGGTGGTTGGCCGCGGCGGCGGATTGAATCAGTTCTGCCATGATTTTAATCTTCCCCATCTCATTTTTTATTGCATGGTTGATGATGGACGTTCCCGCTGTTGTCGCCCGAAGAGCATGATGCAAACTGTTTTTTTCAAACCGAAAGCGGACACCGAGAATGCCATGCTTGGACAACAGCAAAAAAGTGAAAAACATCACTCCGATCACCACGGGCGTATATCTCCAGATTTCGGGCCACCCGGGAAAGAAAGCCTCCGTCGTATAGAGGGCTGTCGCCTGAAACACCACGGGCGGAATCACCAAAATATTCGTATGCATTCGGTCCCGCCTGAACCAACCGTTTTTTTCGATTCTCATACTGTACAGCAAAAGAAGCGTTCCGATGATGAAATATGGAACGCACCAAACGAAATACATCCGGTAATCCGGCTGAATGTCCGGAGCAAAGGGAGTGATCCAAAACATGACGGGAATCGGTAAAAATAATAGGAAGGAGATGACTTTTTTGATTCTCTCCCGAAACAATTCAGAGTAACAAATCGCGAACATCAGGAAACAATAAGGGGTTCCCACCAGATTCAGAAAGGAACCCGCCAAATGGATTTTGAACAAGATCAGCTCCAAAGCGTTTGTGCCAATCTGAAAATGATGCAGATACGGCAATATGTTTTCCGTAATGGTTAGGGAAAGTGCTCCGCCGCCGGCGACAAAAAGCGTAAGCGAGATCCACCTGGCCGCTTCATATTTGGGATTGGTAATGAGCAATATGGCAGCCAACGTCCATAATACAATAAGAACAAATACCATCATCCTTCCCCCTTTCACGAAACGTCTTATTCCTTCAACAACTATACTAAGCGATATCAAGTAGTATATGACCTTGTTTTACTGGTGCTCGCAGCGCTGAACAATACGATTATCAGCTTTATGAAGGCATCGTTGAAATGAATGAAACCTATTCTGCACTATGAGAAGGGAACGAAGTGCAAACCTCGTAAAAGCAGCAGTGTCCCAGAGCAAACCTGGCAATACTTAACAACGCAGTGTACTTTTATGCGTAAGATTGTCAATGATTAACAAGCGTCTTAGAGTCGTGGAAGAAGGATCGTACCAAGAAGTTAGATGAAGTCCTCGGTGCGAAATTGTAAAGAATGTACTGATGTGTGGCGAAGAATTCAGTACATACGCCAAACCTAAGTTGTAAATAAAGACAAAAAAGACACGTACCCAAGAGGTAGTGCCTAGCTGTCATTACAATAGGGTAACCCGGCGATCATTGCATTGATAGCAATGCATTAGACCCGTGGCTTTGCGCCCCTGTCTTTCGAACAGGTTTGCCATTTTTCCTATTTTGTTCGACATTTTTATAGGATTATTTTACCATGAAGAAACATAAAAATGAAATTGATAAATAGTACATCCAGATAGTTTCATAGTAGGTTGACATTGTTACCGTAACGATAAGTATTATAGAAAATTTTTTACCTAGTGCCCCCTGAAAAATTCCGGGGTTTCGAATAACAAATAAAAGGAATTCAGCACCTTGATCCGGGAAAAGGTTATTGTCCAGACAACCAAACCCCTATCGAGGTGAATGACTGAATTCCTATGTATCATGAATTCAACATTCGCCTCGAAAATCCTGTTTGAGGTGAATGAAATGTTAAAGCTTCGCGAAGATCAACTCACACTCTGGGATGCGATTCTACCGGAACCGTTCCGTTCTTTACCGGAGGAGCTTGCCAAAATCGATGCTTTGTTGGATGATCCCGCCTTTATGAAGCCATTCATCGAAAAACATCCTTCTCAGCGTGGGCGGCCCAACCATTCCGGCAGAAACGTATCTGCGTTTGATGGTTCTCAAATTTCGCTACAACCTGGGATATGAGACGTTGGTTAAAGAAGTGGGCGACAGCATCACGTGGGGAAGATTTTGCCGCATTGCCATCGATGCGAACATGCCCGATGCCAGTACGCTGATCAAAGCCCGTAAGCGCTATGGTGACGACATGATCGAGCAACTCAATGAAGCCTTGCTCCTAAAGCTGCAAGAGAAAGAACTTCTGAAAACCAGAAAGATTCGGATCGATACCACCGTCGTGGAATCTGACGTCCATCATCCCACCGATGCGACCCCTGCTTAGGATGGCGTTAACGTTATCACGCGGTTGGTCAACCGGATTCGTAAAGTCGCTTCTCAAGCGGTTCAAGGGTTTCAAGACCGCACGCTGAGGTCAAAAAGAAATTTTGTCCATCGCCAAGCTGCTTCGCCGTCGAACTCGGCAAACTTGGAACGAAATCAATACCATTACCGAGAGAGCGACCCACATCTCGGAGAGCGTCTGCGATCAAGCCCAGGAAGTGGCGAAAAACATAAGCGAAAAAAGCAAGGCGGCCGCTCAAGCACTCAAGACGAAGCTGTGTGATGCGATAGATCTGACACGCAAGCTGATCGCCCAAGCCCAAGAAGTGGTCGCCGGCAATCGGGTCATTCCCGATCGGATAATCAGCTTCTTCGATCCGGAAGCTCGCCCGATCAAAAAAGGCAAGCTGTCGAAAACCGTGGAATTCGGCTACAAACTGTGGATCGACGAAAATGAGGATGGTTTGATCACGGGCTATGAACTGTACCAAGGGAATCCATCGGAGGATGATCTTCTGGTACCAGCCGTGGAGAAACACATCGCCCGATTCGGGAAAGCACCGAACGCCATCGCGACGGACCGGGGATTCGGAAGCCGAAAGAATGAAACTGCGATTCAAGGGCTTGGTGTTCAGCGTGTGAGTATTCCGGCCAAAGGTAAGAAGAGCAAGGCCCGAACCGAACATAAAAAGCAGTTATGGTTTCAGGACCTGCAACGCTTCCGTGCTGCGGGCGAAGCAAAAATTAGTTTGCTCAAACGCAAGTACGGATTGAATCGCAGCCGGTAAAGGGGCTTTTTCGGCTCAAAATCATGGATCGGCAGGGATTTTGACTCATAACCTCGTAAGAGCGGTTCAAATGGTCAAGTAAGGAACAGCAACAGGAACAAACTGGTAATCCCCCCTGTAAAAATTCAAGCGAGGGAAGAGCTCTTCTCAAAATCCGATTTTTTCAGGGGACACTAATTAACTTAACTCACAGCCTCTCTTACTTTCTCTATGGTCATGCGTTCTAAAAACCTGGAGAATTTTTCTTTCTTTTTCCCATTTTGCCGGAACAACTCGATGAGTTTGCGTACGACTGGAACCAGCTGTTGCTCCGTTAACCCCGAAAGGAACAATACACCTAGCGTCGGTTTCAGCGATTTGCCGTCGCCGCCGACATAAATATCGTAGGTGTCTCTCATTTTGACGATCCCAATATCTTTTAATAAAGGCTCGCTCGTGCCTAACGCGCAGCCGGCATACCCGATTTTCAGAGGACTCGGCACTTCATGGCCGGAAATCGCTTCATCCAGCGATCGCGCCACATCCAAACCGGCGTCTTCTGCGCCGCGGCAAAAATTACAAGCAATAAGGCTCTTCGTTACAAATCCTGCGGGGTGGATTTGCAAACCCGCTTCCTTCAGTTTTTCTTTGATTTCCTCTGCTCTTGCTTCGTCCACTTCGACATATAGCTGCTTGAATGTGGTTAATTCAATTTTGGCGTTTTCCCCAACCGTGGCCCCTAGAGCAGCTAAATGCTCCGGTTTAAATAAGGTTCCCCCGACTTCAAATCCGGGAGTTACCGCGAACTTCACAAGGCCCATTTCCCTCAACCTCCCCAATAACAACAGGATATTCACTTAC
>DASVCO010000128.1:0-6440 GCA_036381575.1 Caryophanales bacterium | reverse complement strand
TGAGCTGTCAGAAAACGATGCTGCTCTTGATCCATCCCCTCAATGGTAGCAAGCAAAGCCCCCTTATGGGTTCGTTGGGTCTTCACATTCCTATTTTCAAACCAATCCTCTACAAAACCGATGACCTCTCCAGTATTGCCCGAAGGGCTTGGCGTCTCAACCAATTCCTTGATTAACCGTATAATTGCATCATCGTCTACTACATGTCCCATGACGTGAATCTCTCCTTTGATAAAAAAGTCCAACCTTATATATATTCGGGCCTGCCAAACAAAATCCTTCCGCATATTTTTCCGATCTTTTCATAAATTGATGGCAAGGTTGTCCTGTGGAGGTGCAATATGAAAAAAACAGCCGCACTTTTTATTATAATTGTCTGCCTCGGGGGATTTTTTATCTTTTACGTTTCCGGTGAAAAAACCGTTCTTGAACAAAAATTCAACTATTTCCCCGAAGATCAAAGCATTGATTTCGTAGAATATGGTACAAACTTAACATGGAAGAACCGCTTGGATGAAGATGAGTACACGATTAAATGGCGTGCAGGGTCGAAGCTTGACCGTTCCGCCTATTTACGACAGGACATTTCTCTTTTGTATGAGGACGGCCTGCTGATCGATAAGGTTTTCAAGTGGGAGGAGCATACGAAACAATTGCAATTGGAGAAAATGATCAATCGTGAAGACAGCGGCCATTTCCAGGCGATCAGTGTTCATCATGCCGAAATTCACTATCCGGATGGCACCATTACCAGCAGACAACAAATGAGTTATGATCAATTATACGTAACGGCCTCACCTTTCAGTCCTATGGAAGCTTTCGAAATTCCCCGAAATGAAGAAGAGAAAGAATGGCAAAAGATCCTGAATCACGCGACTAAACAACAGTTACACTATGTGTGGAAAGCCTTATTAAAGGATTATCACCTTTCACCAAGTCATTATTATCGTTTTTCATTACCTTATTTACACGTCTACAACCGTAATAGCCTTCCGGGCATGACAGAACAACAAACAGAACAGGCCATCGGAAAACTGTGGGAACGGCTTTATAATGATTATTTCCTGGGCATCAAAACAGACGGCGGAGAAATCATAACCCCCATCGGCAGCAGCATTCCTTTAGTGTTGCTCGATAAAAAAGGCAAACGTCTTATCATATTGACGAAAGCAGTAAACGGTGAAAATGTAAAATTGGTCCAACCCCTTAATCACTGAAAATAAATCGGTTTAGCATCCGATCATACCATTCAGAGCTGGAAAAACGGCGAATCGCTTGAAAGCCGAAAAGACCGTTGATAATGTGATAACGATATTTGTAGACCCCGTAACCGACAAACAAAAACAGAATCAATTTGCAGATAAATTTACGCATCCGGATCTCTCCTTTTCAGGGTAATGGATTCCTTATTATTTGGAGAAAACCCGATTTTTATCCAGGGAAAAGAATCACATACCAATATAACGGGCATAAAGAGACTTCGCCCTTGTCAGATCTTCAGTGCCTTGTATGAGCGTTCGGCCATCCGGAAACATTACAAGCCGTTCCCCTTCCGGTAGATCAACTCGGAGCAGAAACGGTGTTTTTGTGACGGTTGCGGCACGATTCAACCTTTCTTCCCATTCCATCAGGTCGAAATTTCTACGAATGTGAATTTGTATCGTTTCCCTTCCACAAAGCGAGGTGATCTCGTCCTTCACCTTCGTCAATGCCGGATATTCTTTTTTTTGACACGTAGGGCAATTTAATCGGGGCTTTGCGAAAGCCATCTCGTAAAATCTGTTCCCCCAAAGATCAAACGTCAATAACGCATTACGCCGGTTTCTTTCGTCCCCAACCAGGTATTTCAATACTTCGACAGCCTGAAAGGATGCCGCGACATCTACAACCGGCCCTAGAACCCCGATCGTATCACACGTTTGCCCGTCTTCGCCTCCCTCGGAAACCATACACCGGAGGCAAGGGGTTTCCCCCGGAACGAACATTGCTGTCATTCCACGAGACGCCACCGCTCCACCATACACAAAGGGAACCCCTTTTTTAAAACAAACATCGTTTAACAAAAATCGCGTGGTGAAATTGTCAGTACCGTCCACCACAAGATCAACATCGTCCAACAATAGTTCAATCGTTGCCTTTGTTACATCGACGGTCTTTCCTTCCACATGAACATCGGAATTGATTCTACGGAGTTTTCTCTCAGCGGCTACCGCTTTCGGAAGGGCCATCTTCACATCTTCCTCATCAAACAACAATTGCCGCTGCAAATTGCTCTTCTCCACATAATCTCGGTCGACAAGCAACACTTGTCCCACACCGCCACGAACAAGGTGATTGGCTATTACGGTGCCAAGCGCCCCGACTCCAACGATTAACACCTTTTTCTCCGATAATTTCCGTTGCCCCGCTTCTCCAATGGGCGAAAACAACATTTGCCGAGAATATCGATCCCATCGTCCGCTCACAGTTCATCCTCCTCTTGTAACCGCGCAAGATCTTCCGGAGTATTCACATTTGTGAAGCTGCTCGAACCCGCTTCAAAAGATTGTTCATCCAAATAGAGAACCTGAATTTCGTCAAGAAAACCCTGGACCTTTCTTTTGCCTTGACTCAATAAAGACTTCAGTGTCTTCTGGACGGTACTTTTGCGGTACATCGCGGCAAGCGGTTGAACCCGGTCGCCAATACTCAGAACAACTGCGTCACATTGCTTCTCTTCCAAAGCCGTTTTTACAAGACATTTTACCGTTTGACTCTTCATCAGCGGCATATCGCATGCAAGCACGCAATACCAATCAGCAGTACCTCTGTTCATTGCTGAATACAGACCAGCAAGAGGGCCCATTCCTTGAAATTCGGAATCATCCGCTATTATTTTATAATTTCGGAATTCCCCAAGAAATTCCGGACGTGTCACAATAACAATTTCATCGACGTGAGGCTGTAACGATTCGCAAGTCCATTCGTAAAAATATTTTCCGTTATGTAAGGCGAATGCCTTTGGGGCTCCGAATCGCCGAGATTCCCCACCAGCCAGCACAACTCCGGAAATCTTCATTTGCCCGGATCCATTCTGATCACACGCCGCTCCGTTAGGATAATATCCACCGGCTGATCAAAAGGTTCAATTGGGATTCGATCCACTAACTGCATTTCAAAGGCGAACGAAACCGCCACATTTCGATAATCTGCGAGATAACGATCATAAAAGCCGCCGCCGAAACCAATCCTGTATCCTTTTCGATCGAAAACCAACCCCGGGACCACCAACAAGTCAATCTTTTCAGGCGAAACGGATTCAGTCTCGATAGTTTTGGGTTCACAAATCCCGGCAAACCCCTCTTCCACCTGATCCAACGACTTAATCCGGCGAAAATCCATCTTTTTCGTATCCGAGTCTGACTTTGGCACCGCTACTTGCTTATTCTCCGCCCATGCTGTCCGAATAACCGGCTTTGTGTCGATTTCATCATCTGTCGACATTGTCATGGCAATCACTTTACTCTGTTTCCATTCAGGAAGCCTTGTCAATTTATTGGAAATACTCGCACTTAGAATTCGCCGCGTTCCCTCAGGAAGCAGTCGCAATCTTTTTTTCATGGCCTGCCTTAAATCATTCTTTTCACCCATTACAGAGCCGCCCTTTTCGCTTAGTATGAAAAAAGCACCGGGAACAAGCCCCCGCTGCCTTATTTCGTCTCTTTATGCAATGTGTGCTTCTGGCATTTCGGACAATATTTCTTCATTTCGAGGCGCTCCGGCTGCTTCTGCTTGTTCTTCGTAGTCAAATAATTGCGGTCGCCTGATTCCGTGCATTCCAGTGTCACTTGTACGCGCATTTCATTTCCCTCCAAACCTTATTCGTTGTTACTTTACCAGAGTTTCCTTGCAAATTCAAGACGGATGAATTGGAACAAAATTGTCATTGCCATTTCGAATGACTATGTTATAAATAAAGAGGAGAAACTCGATTTTTGTTGAATCATGAAAGATGGGGAGGTACATAGCAGAATGGAGATCGCAATTCTAGCCCTTCTGATTTTGGGAGCAGTATTTTTCGTAGCGTCTTTTTTCAAAAAAGACCGCATCGCCAGTGTCGAAAATCAGATGGAAAATCTATCAATTACCTTGATGCAAGAACTCTACAAGGTAAAGAAGAAGCAAAACGAATTGGAAGAGGAAGTCATGATCCATCACAGGCATGAGTAACAGATTAAGAAAAAGAGGGATTAAGAATGACAAAATCAGGAATGCGCGGATTTGCCGCGGGTCTTTGGGTTGCAGCCATTGTGATGGCTTACTTTTTCTACACAGGCCAGGGACCTGCGGAAACCGCAGCAAAACAAACGGTCACTGAAGAACAGGTCAAGCATTATCTTGAAAGCCGTGATCAGATCGCTGTTGAAAAGGGAAGTTATGAATCACTGAAAGCAGCTGCTGACCAGCAGACCGAAAACAAGGACCAGGGCAAATCGGAAAAGAACCAATCTAAAGAAGATGAAGGCAAGAAAAACAAAGAAGACAAATCCGGCGATTCGAACGACCAACAGAAAGCTGAAGAAAAGGTGAAAACCTATACCCTGGATATTCAACAGGGGATGACAAGCCAGGAAGTCGGAAACCTGCTGGAAAACGCAGGTATCATCAAGGATCAGGAGAAACTGTCGGAATACCTGCAGGACCACGATCTTGCGAAAAAAGTCCAACTCGGTACATTTAAATTGAAAAGTGATATGTCGATCGCAGAAATTGCTGAGGAAATCACTTCATAAAAAAAATCGGGCGCATATGCCCGATTTTTTTATTCAGCTTGATTCTTTGCTGCCTGACCGTTTTTCAATTGGAAGTAAGCTTGGAAAATCTGTCCGGCAGCCTTAACATGGTGTCCCATTCCATCTGGCCCTTCAGTATCGTCGCCAGGAAAGATGACACTTACAACGACCTCAGGATCATCGGCCGGGGCATAACCGGTAAATAGTTCGTTTACTGTGCTATCGCCATTTGGTTTATTCACATCGGCCGTCCCTGTTTTTCCCGCGATTCTATACTTTTGATACGGAGGCTCGCCAAGCTCCGGCGCAGTAGGGATAGAGGAACCATGAGTTACCTTCCAAAACCCTCTATGCACAACATTTAAAGCCTGTTCACTCATTGTAATATGATTCAAGACATTCGGTTCATATTGATAAACAATTTTCCCCTCAACGCCATCTTTTACTGCTGGTTCGCGAATGGATTTCAACAAGTGCAACTGCATCCGATAGCCGCCGTTGGCAATCGTAGACATGTATTGTGCCAACATAATTGGCGTATAGGTATCAAACTGGCCTATCGCAAAGCGCATAATTTGGCCGGGCTGGACATTATAAATGTTTCCTTCAAATCCCAACCCTTCTCTCGGAAGATCAATCTGGGTTTGAACCCCCAACCCAAACTGGCTGTAAATATGGCGTAAGCTTTTAAAAGCACTAACCAATTTAGGCGAACCAGGCAAAGGCAAACCTTTCGCCAAATAATGTGATCCCTTGTTTGTAATTGTGAAGTCTGCCAAATTAGCAGCAATGAATCCCATATATACATTGGAGGAATTCTCCAAAGCTTCAACGGCATCCACCCAGCCAATATGGTTACCCGGATAAGACGTAAAATCATTGCCTCTTCTGAACTCAATAGGTTTATCATTTATAGAGCCCGGAATCGTATCCGTCTCATATCCGGCTAGAACCGTAGCACCCTTGATATTGGAACCAATTGCAAAAGCACCTCTTACAGTCTTTAACGAATCATCGTGGAATTCACCGTTTTCATATTCGGTTCCGGCAAGTGCCAGAATTCCTCCCGTGTTTGGGTTTGCAACAACAGCATAAGCACTATTTAGATAAGGGTTGCCCGGAAGGCTCATTCCTTCTCGTAAAATGTCCCTTAGAATCTGCTCAACCTTATGCTGCAACTCAATATTAATCGTCAGCACCATATCATAGCCGCGTCGCCCTTCAATTCTTTCCGGTTCGGCCAACGGATTCTCACTGTTTCCCTTTACATACTTCATTCTTGCCGGAATCCCATTCAGAACGTCTTCATAATATTGTTCCAAATAACTCGTTCCGACTTCATCATTGCGGTTATAGCCGCGAACAAGGTAATAGTCCAATTTTCCGCGCGGGATGGAACCAACAGATCCAAGATAAAATTCATGGCCTTTCGGATACACCCGGGTTGAATCCACTGTCAGATTAATGCCGGGCAAACTGTCGAGATGTGCCCCAACCCGATGAAATACTTCTTTTTTAATACCTGATTTCACAATAAAAGGCGTTAAATTCATCGCCTGATTCAATTTTCTCCAGATCGACACAACCTGCATTTCCTGTTTTCCAATTGAGCTGAGATCCTGCTCTGTTATCTTGCTTAACAAAAGCTCATAGGCCGCATTTTCGTCT
>DASVCO010000127.1:0-18739 GCA_036381575.1 Caryophanales bacterium | reverse complement strand
AGGGCTCCCTTCAAAATTCTAATTCACCCTGGCGAACTTGCGCTACAGATTTTTACCCCGGCTCAAAAACAAAGAACGTTTTTCAGAGACCCCGGGCCAACCCCGATGTGGGTCAGTTCGCCGTTGTGACACGAATGTCGTTTCTTAGGCAAACCTTCTTAGTTATCTTTAAAAAATCTGTGGCATCCGCCGAAGGCTATAAGACTTTACCCAGGGGAACCCTGGATAAAGTTATATGATTAAGCTTGTCCTGCTATGCTTTTTTATTGTTTTTTTCTTTAAAATCTTCGGAATCCGCTCCTTTTCTGAGGGCAGAGCTCCGAAATTTTAAGTGCCTATGCTCTTACAGGTTCTTACTTCCCTTGAAATTCCGGCTTTCTTTTCTCCATGAAGGCGGCTACCGCTTCCAGGTGATCATCTGTATGAGCGAGTGTGTCCTGGGCATCGCGTTCAAGGTTCAAAGTTTCTTCCAATGAACTTGAGGCCGCCCGGTCATACAGTTGTCGAATGCGCCAGTAGCTCTGGGTCGGTCCTTTCGCCAGATGTTCGGCAAGTTCCCGTGCCTCTTCCTGAGCTTCTTCAAGAGTTGCATTTACTTTCTCGGCCAACCCGTAATTCACCAGATCTGCCGGTTTCAAAGACTTCCCGCGCATCGACAATTCGATGGCCTGAGTATGTCCGATTGCCCGTCCCAGCAAATACGATACGCCGGTATCCGGAGCGATCCCTACATTTACAAATACAGGAGTCAGAGTTGATTTCTCTGTCAGCACCCGGAAATCAGCCGCAAGCGGAAAGGCCATTCCGCCGCCTACCGCTGTTCCATTTACAAGCGCGATTGTCGGCTTCGGCATTGATCTTAATGCCTTTACAAGAGGTATGTATTCCGATTCCACCAACCGCCCTAATTCAGGCCCTTCTGCTTCATAGTAATCTGACATTTCCTTTACGTCTTGCCCGACACAGAATCCCTTGCCGGCCCCTGTCAAAATCAATACACGCACACTTTCATTTTCAGCAGTGCGGTTCAGTGCGTCCAGCAGTTCACTGCGCATCGTACGGGTCAAAGCATTGAGCGCCTTAGGTCGATTAAGTGTTAGAGTCGCAACAGCGCCTTCTACTTCATATGAAATTTCCTTATAATCCACCTGCAGTCCTCCTTCATTTTTTGTAACAGTAGATCGGTTTCATCCTGGATTGCAAGAATCTGAGTACTGCCCCCATAATAGATTCGAGAAGTATTATTATCATCGAACAATTAGTGGGATGCGGGTACTCCTGATGTGAGGCTTGACGATGCTTTTTTCTGAAAATGGCCATCATCAAAGGTAAATCTTGAAATAGGCGCGAATGCGCCCTATAATTTAACTTTAGTTCAGCTTTTGCTGAATAAAGTTAAAGCCACCGGCGGATGCCACAGATTTTTAAAGGAAGTTATCGCTTAAACGCGATAAAAATCTGGGCGCAAATTCGCCAAGGCGAAATTTGATCAAGCTATTCTTATTATATAGGTTGCCCGGGGGGCACCGTCAAGAATTTTCATATGATTAGGTATTACGACCAAGTCCTAATTCAGAAACTGCACTCCCGATCCCAAATGGTATTCAAAGTCCGGCGGATCGGGAAACAGGTCACTTCAAAGATGAATAACGCCGAATTTTCACAGACGGGCGAGGGAGGGCCATTGCTGATGTTTATTCTTTCGCTTGGAGGGAAAAATCAGTTATGGTATTAGTTTACGTTAAATAAGACAAGAAGTGTGTCGATTTAAAGCATATTTCCGCTCACTGTGATAGAATATTTTTCGGGTATTAAGATTCAGGGGGCATGCTTTTCAGAGAAAATATAGGGAATGCTGTCATTTTCACTCGTGTTTTCAGGAATGTCATGATTAAACAACAGTTGGAGGTTTATTGAATGTCGACGGATAACAGAGAGTTGGCGAAAGGACCGTGGGAAAAGTTTTACGGTCCCAATCTCGGTTATATCAATGAAATGTATGATCGGTACCGCGATAACCCCGAGGCAGTGGATGCTAATTTGGCGGATCTGTTTCAACGGTGGGGAGCTCCTCCTTTACAAGGGGATGCAATTCCTGCTGCGGACGCGGGATCAGTAGGAACAGGCGAAACGGCTGATTTGAAAAAAGTCGTGGCAGCTGTCAATCTTGCCAGGAACATTCGTATATACGGACACCTTGCAGCCAATATCAATCCATTGGGCAAGGACGAAAAAGCCGGCAGTCGTCTGTTGGACCCTGCCGAATACGGGTTGAACGATGCTGATCTGGAGGCCATTCCGGCTGATGTCGTGTGGTCGAATGCTCCGGGAGATGTGCGAAACGGGCTTGAGGCTATTAATAGGTTAAGACATATTTATACGAAGTCGATTTCTTATGAATTCAGCCATGTACACGATGCTGATGAGAAAATTTGGCTGAATCAAATGGTAGAAGCTGATCAAATTGAACGGGCGTTATCGGCCGATGAGCGTGTAGAGCTTTTGAAACGGTTGACTGAAGTAGAAGGGTTTGAGCAGTTTCTTGGCCGAACTTTTGTCGGACAAAAGCGATTTTCAATCGAAGGAGTCGACATGCTCGTGCCAATGCTTGACGAGATTATTCGTTCCAGCGTCCATGACGGAGCGAGCAGTGTGATGATCGGAATGGCTCACCGTGGACGGTTGAATGTTTTGGCACACGTTCTTGGAAAGCCTTATAAGGCTATTCTTGCTGAATTTCACCATTCGCCTAACAAGGATCTAATTCCGTCGGAAGGTTCCATGGGCATTAACTATGGCTGGTCCGGGGACGTGAAGTATCACCTTGGGGCTGATCTTGATATAGAAGAGGGAAATACGGCCCGCGCCCATTTGACGCTTGCGAACAATCCAAGTCACCTTGAGTTTGTTAACCCCGTGGTTGAAGGGTATGCAAGGGCAGCCCAGGAGGATCGCAGTGAAGCAGGCAAACCGAAGCAAAATGTAAGCCGGTCGTTCCCTATCCTAATTCACGGAGATGCTGCCTTTCCAGGAGAAGGAATTGTTGCTGAGACGTTGAATTTAAGCCGCCTTTCGGGTTATCACACCGGGGGAACGATTCACATCATCGCCAACAACCAACTCGGATTTACAACGGGCAGTGTAGATGACCGTTCAACCGAGTATGCCAGTGATTTGGCGAAAGGGTTTGAAATTCCGATTGTGCATGTGAACGCGGACGATCCGGAAGCCTGTCTTGCCGCAATTGATCTTGCCTATGAGTATCGCAGGCTTTTTCAGAAGGACTTTCTGATTGATCTGGTCGGCTATCGCCGTTATGGCCACAATGAAATGGATGATCCGGCAGCCACTCAGCCGCTTATGTATGGCAAAATCAACAGCCATCCAACGGTTAGGGCGCGTTATGCGGAGACCCTGCGGTCAGAAGGAATTTTCACCTCGGAGCAATCCGATGAACTGGAGAACGATATCACCAAGAAGTTTCAAGATATTTACGATCAAGTGAAATCGGAGAAGACAGGTGAATTCGAAGAGACGGAACCGCCGGAACCGGTGAAGAACGGGTTAGCAAAAATTGAAACAGCGGTTCAGCCCGATTTCTTGCGTGAAATAAATGAGGATTTATTGAAATGGCCGGAAGGTTTCAATGTCTATTCAAAATTAAAGCGGATTTTGAAACGGCGCGTTGATGCCCTTGAAGATGGAAAGAAGGTCGACTGGGGACACGCCGAAACATTGGCGTTTGCGTCTATTCTGGCTGACGGAACGCCAATTCGGTTAACCGGACAGGACACAGAACGCGGCACATTCGCCCATCGTCATCTCGTTTTGCATGACGAGAAGTCAGGGGATACGTATTCTCCGTTGCATACGATCCCTCAGGCCAAAGCTTCGTTTGCGATTCATAACAGTCCGTTATCCGAAGCAGCAGTGATCGGGTTCGAGTACGGTTATAATGTAACGGCACCTGAAACGCTGGTCGTATGGGAAGCGCAATACGGCGATTTCGCCAACGCCGGACAGGTGATGTTCGATCAATTCATCGCGGCAGGCCGAGCGAAGTGGGGGCAGAAATCGAGCCTTGTCTTGCTTTTGCCTCATGGTTACGAAGGGCAGGGGCCAGAGCATTCAAGCGCCCGTCTTGAACGTTTCCTGCAGCTTGCTGCGGAAAACAATTGGTCCGTAGCCAATATGACAAGTGCGGCGCAATATTTCCACATTCTGCGCAGGCAAGCGGCTATAGCAGGCCAGGAGCAGGCACGTCCGCTTGTGGTTATGACACCGAAGAGCTTGATTCGCAACCCGAACGTTGCTTCGCCTGGAGAAACCTTTGGAGAAGGGAAATTCCAAACGATATTGGAAGAACCGAAGCTCGGTGAAAAACCGGATCAGGTTGAACGTTTGGTATTATGTTCGGGGAAAATGGCTATCGATTTACATGAAGCACTCGACAAAGACGACGAGAATAGGGATTGGCTCCATATTCTCCGTGTGGAGCAACTTTATCCGTTTCCGCAGGACGGAATCGAGAAAGTTGTCAGCCGCTTTAAGAACCTGAAGGAAATCGTCTGGGTCCAGGAAGAACCGCGAAATATGGGGGCATGGACGTACATGGAGCCTTTATTGCGTTCACTTGCTTCTGAAAAGACAGTTGTTCGTTACGGGGGGCGCCCGAGAAGGTCTAGTCCGGCCGCGGGAGAACCCGATATTCATAAAAAAGAGCAGGAACGAATTGTAACAGCTACCTTAAGAAAAGGTAAATTCAATTCAGGAGGGAACGGCCGTGATTGAGGTTAAAGTACCGGAACTGGCAGAATCGATTACTGAGGGTACAATTTCCGGATGGCTGAAAAATGTAGGCGATTCGGTTGAGCGAGGGGAAGACATCGTTGAGCTTGAAACTGACAAGGTGAATGTACAGATCAGTGCAGAAGATTCCGGCGTGTTGTCGGAGATCAAGAAAGGCGAAGGCGAAGACGTTGAGGTTGGCGAAGTGATCGCAACGCTTGACGAAAACGCTGAAGCCGGAGCTGCTTCAGGCGGAGGCAGCGACGAAGGCGAAGCGTCGAAGAAGAAAGAAGAGCCTGCTGCGCAGGAAGAAGACAAAAAGGCGTCATCACAGCCGGAAACGCAGGAGCAGGAAAGCGAAAGCAGTGAAGGAGAGCGCCCGATTGCGACGCCTGCGGCGCGGAAGCTGGCGAGAGAGCGCGGGCTGGACCTGAGCAAGGTGCAAACGCGCGATCCGATGGGGCGCGTGCATGCGGAAGACGTGAAGGCGCATGAAGAGAAGCCGGCAGGCGGGCAGGCACAGCAGCAACCGGCGCAACAGGCGAAGCCGGCGGCCCAGTCGGAGGATCCGGAGAAGCCGGTGGAGCGCGTGAAGATGTCGCGGAGGCGGCGGACGATCGCCGGCAAAATGCTGGATGTGAAGAATTCGACTGCGATGTTGACGACATTTAACGAAGTGGATATGTCGGCTGTTATGGCGCTGCGGAAACGGCGCAAGGATGATTTCCAGAAGCAGCATGACGTCCGCCTTGGCTTTATGTCCTTCTTTACAAAAGCCGTTGTCGGCGCGTTGAAAGCTTATCCGCTGCTCAACGCTGAGATTGACGGAAACGATCTGCTGCTCAAGAAATATTATGACATCGGTATTGCCGTGGCTTCTGATGAAGGTTTGGTTGTTCCGATTGTACGGAATGCGGACCGCCTTGGATTTGCCGGTATTGAGCAAGAAATCGGCAACCTGGCGAAGAAAGCCCGCGACAACTCCCTGGGTCTCAACGATTTGCAAGGAGGATCTTTCACGATTACAAACGGTGGTGTATTCGGTTCGTTGTTCTCAACGCCGATTATCAATGCTCCGCAAGTCGGCATTCTCGGCATGCACACGATCCAGAATCGTCCAGTTGCCGTTACGCCTGACAAAATGGAGATCCGACCGATGATGTATATTGCCCTTTCTTACGATCACCGCATTGTTGATGGAAGCGAAGCGGTCAGCTTCCTCGCCAAGATCAAAGCGATGATCGAAGATCCGGAGACTTTGTTGTTGGAAGGTTAAATCAAAAGCGTGAATCCCATAAACTCGGGATTCACGCTTTTTTTTATGGCTTTATAATAAATGTTGGGGTTTCTGAAAAAGGGAACACGCAACTTCCTATATCCTTTATACTTGAATTGACGAGAAACAAGACAAGGATAGGAGTTGCGTGTAATTGAATCATAACATGAATTTCCCGGGGTTAGAAGATGTGGAGGTCACAAAAACGGAATGCATCGGTGGGACATACACCATTCAAGTGGCCAGTCCGCAAATTAGCCATCCTTTCGTTTCTGCCTCCGGTACACGATATAACCAATGACTACGATCACTAGCAAGATTATCAAAATCGGTGAATAGCCGATGATAAAGATGAAAAGTCCGGATGCAAAAGCTAATAGTGTGTTAATCGAATCAACAAAGGCCTGCTTCGTTTTACCCCAGGTGTCAAGATCCTCCTGCTGTTTTAAACCGTTGTCGGTTTCCAACAACGAAATGGATACGGTCGCCATTGCGCTGTGATTCTCCAGATACTTCATCTCTCCTTTAATCTGTTCAATTTCTTCCTGAACATTTGCAAGTTGATTTGAAATATCGAGGAGCGCGTCGCTGTCTTTGGCTTTTTTCAAGAATTGATTGAGTCGTTGTTGTACCGCCACCTTCGCTTTAAGTCGCGATTGCAGATCAATGTATTGTCTTGTCACATCTCTGCCGTTGATGCTTCTTTCTTTGACAGTGTCCGCAACCTTTTCAACCTGCGCCAGGAAGGCCTGGAATTTCGGCTGCGGGATTCTGGCCGTCATATTCCCGCTTTGCATGTTATTCTCGGTCCTGTGAACCGAAGATTGGACAATATAACCGCCGGCATCGGACACCAACGATTGAATGTCATTTCGAGCCTCCTGAAACTTGGCAACGGTAACCGTCATATGAGCATTGTAAATCACCATTCTGTCGGTTGCCGGTTTCGAGTTACTGTTTGGCTTTTCCGCAGATGCGGCACTTTCTCTTGCTTGATCGCTCATTCCACTGTCGGAAGAAACGGACTGGTCGCCGACGCTACCCCTTGATGATTTGCCTACTTCGTTAGCTCCCGAATCACTTCCACCGGAACTGCTGTTGCTGCCACCACCCTGGCATGCCGCAAGAGAGATCATCAAAAGAACCATTGCCATCAACATCATCATCTTCTTCATCTAAATGACCCCCGTTTAAACTTTATCCAGTTGTGAACTGTATAAAGACTTCAAGCCTCTGGCGGATGCCACAGATTTTTTATAGGAATAGTTTGATTTTCCTTTTTCCCCGGGTCCCCGAAAAACGCTTTTGTGATTCTTCATAGGGCAGGGTGAAAATCCGATCGCTAATACGCCAGAGTAAATTTGAATATAAGACGCAAACAAAAGATAAAAGGTTTCATTATCGACAGGATCAAAGAGGAACGGAGTAACCTGAAACGGCAAAGAATTACGGCTGTGGATAGTAAATTACCATAGCGGCATTGCAAGGTTTGTCTCCTGGATTGCTGTATGTATGAGGTTTGTCCGCGGTAAACCGAATGCCTTCTTGCGCGCTAACAGTGTAGCTCGCATCATCGATGAATACGTGGAGAGTCCCTGATTCAACCCAAATTTGTTCCTCAACACCCCGCGGATGGGACTCAGAAGAATAGTGGCAATCCGGTTTCATCTGAATCGAGAACATTTCAAAGGGCTTTCCTTCTTCCATTGGGAACAAAGGATAGACAAGGTAACGCCCGTCGTCTTCAACGATCGGTTCAAGCTTCTGTTTCTTGACGACCTTCACGGCATCTTCCTTTTCCTCAAGAAATGAGGTGAACGGGACCCCCAGCCCCGTTGCGATTTTCCAAAGGGTACTGACGGTTGGATTAGACACGCCTCTTTCAATTTGTCCAAGCATCGCTTTACTGACGCCGGTTTGTTGGGCGGCCTTATCCAGGCTTAACCTTCTTTGCTCTCGAATCATCTTTAAATTGAGGCCAATCAATGAGTTTAAATTGTGATTTTCCATGGTTTTGTCACCCTTGAACTTTTGAAATTTATAACATACAATTAGCATAACATAACATACAGAATGGAATCATCGGAGGGAGAGAAATGGAAGCCAATGTGACAGCCGTTGCGAGAAAACCATCAGAATACCGCGCTGGACTTCATGCGGGTATCAGCATCGCGATCGGGTATTTGCCGATTGCCATGACCTTTGGCTTGCTTGCGAAATCGACAGGTTTATCTTTTGTCGAGACGATTGCGATGAGTGTCATCGTATTTGCCGGCGCATCGCAGTTTATCGCCTTGAATTTAATCGCGCTCGGCACAGGTGGACTTGAAATTATTCTGGCTACGTTCATTATTAACATTCGTCATCTTCTATTAACAGCTTCAATTAACGAAAAGTCAAGCGAAGATTCGCGATTTGCGAAAGCTTTATATGCTTTCGGGGTTACAGATGAGACCTTTACAGTCGCTGCGACAAGCGGAAGGACGGTAACGGCTTTCTATATGTTCGGGTTGATCACGATGGCCTATTCCAGCTGGATTGTGAATTCCGCCCTGGGCTATTATATCGGAGCCGCCTTGCCCGAAGAGCTTCAACAAAGCATGGGAATTGCTCTCTATGCGATGTTTGTCGGGTTGCTCGTGCCTTCTTTAAAAAAATACCGGAAGGTGCTGGTGCTCGCTGTCGGAGCGGCGTTCCTCCATACCCTTTTTTCTTTTTTCATGAATGCCGGTTGGGCGATTGTCGCCGCTACGCTAATCTCCGCGGTGGGTGTGGAGTTCGTTTGGAAAGGGCGTGAGCCGGAATGATGGAACCTTTAATCTGGGTCATTGTCGGAATGGGTCTGGTCACCTATATCCCGCGAATGTTGCCGCTCGTCGTATTTGATGCGAAGAAAATTCACCCTCGATTGCGGGGCATCCTGAAAAATGTGCCTTATGCCGCCCTGGGTGCCTTGATCTTTCCGGGGATTATAACGGTGAACGGAGATCTGTTGTTTGGCCTGGTTGGAGCCGCCACAGCCTTCACAGCGGCCTATTTGGGCGCCAACCTGATTTATGTCGTGTTAAGTGCCATTGTCGTTCTGAGTGCGTATTCATACCTGTTTTACTAATGCCGTCAATCCCGTTTCTGTTCATAGTTCCGCGACTAACTGTGCATAATAACGGCAAAGACACGGAAACGGAGTGATGGCAATGGGCTGGTGGTTTTTGCCTATCGCATTTTGGGCTGTCGGTTTACTTGTCATGATTGGCGGGGTGTATATCGGCCATAAAATCTCAGAGGCAAAGGAACATTTGCATGAAAATGCAGAACTGGCGAAACATCGTGACAGAACGGCAAGTATGTACTTTGGGCTGGAGGGCAAAGCCCTTGATATGATTCCGTGGGTCACGGTCCGGCTGGTTTATTTGATTCTCGGCATGATTATTTTCGCACTGGGTTTTGTCGCTTTGAGTTTTATCATTTGAATGCTCGAACAGCACGGGGGCAAGCCCCGTGTTTTTTTATGGGTCTTTTTTCATCTAAACCGGGTGGGTCATTTGGAATAATTGGGAGGCGGTGTGAATAAGAATCTTCTAAAGCTTGACTATCGGGTCGAACTGTTCAACAAAACAGGGGTAAGGGGATATTTCTATGATTCATTTTGAAAACGTTAACAAGTGGTTCGACAAATTGCATGTGTTGCAGGAGATTAATCTTGATATCGATAACGGGGAGGTGGTAGTAATTGTTGGCCCCAGCGGATCCGGGAAGAGTACTTTGATTCGGTGCATGAATAGGCTGGAAGGATACCAGGAGGGCAAGGTTGTAGTGGATGGGAAGGATCTGGGTGATAAAAAATTAAAAGTCAATGATTTCCGGAAGGACATCAGTATGGTATTCCAGCATTTCAATCTCTATCCACATATGAGCGTGTTGGACAATGTTTCTTTCGCTCCGCGAAAAGTGTTGAAACTCTCGAAGGGAGAAGCTGAGGAACAAGCGAGGGAGTACCTGGACAAGGTAGGAATATTGGAGAAGGCGGATGCCAGGCCCTCCCAGCTTTCCGGCGGCCAAAAGCAGCGTGTTGCGATTGCTCGTGGCCTTGCAATGAAACCGAAGATCCTGCTCTTTGACGAACCGACCTCCGCGTTGGATCCGGAAATGATCAAAGAAGTGTTGGATGTCATGAAGGTGTTGGCCAGTGAGGGCTCGACGATGGTAGTCGTATCCCATGAAATGGGTTTTGCCCGTGAAGTGGCGGATCGTGTCATTTTCATGGATGAAGGGCGAATTATCGAGGAAAACACACCGAACGAGTTTTTCAACCAACCCAGGGAGGAACGGGCCAAAGCGTTTTTAAGCAAAATATTATAACCATTGCGCCTTTTCCACATAAATGCAAAAAAGGGGGATAACCAAATGAAGAAGACTGTGGTATTGATGTTGGCATTAGTATTTATGCTGGGTCTCGCGCTTTCCGGCTGTGGTTCGTCTGAGAAGGCGAACAGCGGGGGATCGCAAAGCACCCTGGAAAAAATTAAGGATCGCGGGAAAATGATTGTAGGCGTTAAATACGATGTGAAATTATTCGGATTGAAGGATCCAAAGTCGGGGAAGATCAAAGGATACGACGCTGATTTGATGCGAGCTCTCGCCCATCATATCTTCGGGGAAGACAAGAATATTGAAGATATCCTTGAATTCAAGCAGGTGAACTCGAAAACGCGCTTTGAGCTTACGAACAACGGGACAGTAGACATGTCATCTGCAACAGCCACGATTACACCTGAAAGGGAAGAAAAGGTCGATTTCAGCAACATTTACTTCGTGGCGGGCCAGTCACTGCTTGTGAAGAAAGGAAGTCCGATCAAAAGCATTGAAGATCTTGGCCCGGATACGACTGTCATAGCGGTTAAAGGCTCAACCAGTGAGAAGAATATTAAGGAAAAAGCGCCCGATGCTCCAGTGAAATTGTTTGATGATTACGCTCAGGCGTTCAGCGCTTTAAAGGCAGGCAAAGGAGATACTTTAACAACGGATAACGCCATATTGCTCGGGATGCATAAGCAAAATCCCAACTTTGTACTGACTGGCGGACTATTCACGTCTGAACCTTATGGCATGATCTTCCGCGAGGATGACGACGAATTCAGAAAATATGTCAACGATTTTCTGAATGAAATCAAAGAATCCGGCAAATTGGCCGAAATCTACAAGAAATGGTTTGGAGAAGCGCCGCCCGAGGATATTCTTAAAGAGAACACAATGCTGAAATAAGGGATACAGACAGTGGGCCGGTGGGTTTTGCCGGCCCCTTTTCGTAAAGGGGGGAACGAATTGGATTTTTCTGCTGTATTTTCTAATCTTGATCTGTACTGGTCGGGGTTCTTGCGAACATTGGAGACAAGTTTGATTGCACTGGTTTTGAGCTTGGTCCTGGGCCTCTTGATAGCCGCTTTGAGGGTGTCGGGCATCAAGCCGCTGGCGTTTATCGCCAGATGGTATGTAGAGTTCTTGCGAAATACTCCTTTGCTTGTCCAGGTCTTTTTCTTCTATTACGCCCTTCCGCAGCTGAATCTCGGATTCTTGAATTTCACAGGATTTCAGGCCGGCGTATTGGGACTCAGTTTCTATACAGCCGCTTATGTTGCGGAAATCGTTCGTGCCGGAATCCAATCGATTGAATCGGGACAAATGGAGGCGGCCCGTTCATCGGGGTTGTCCTATACACAAGCGATGATTTATATTATTTTCCCGCAGGCCATTCGCATTGTGATTCCACCGCTCGGTACCGAATATATCAATACAGTTAAGAACTCCGCCATTCTTGCTTTCTTTGCGGGAGCAGACCTCATGTATGTAGCCGACTCCCTGCAAGGAAGCACGGGTGCGATATTCGCAGTATATACGACCGCAGGCATCTTCTACTTAATCATTACCATTCCGATCAGCGTGTTTGTCAATTTTCTTGAGAAAAAGCTGCTGGTTTAACGGGGGTGATCTTGAATGAATTTGTTTTTGCAAGCTTATAGTTGGACTAATTTAACGTTTTTGGCACAGGGGATTCTGATGACATTGCTCCTGGCGCTTACTGCAATTGCGATCAGTTTTGTTCTCGGGGCCTTATTGGCGATTTTTCGTTACAGCAAAACACCGGTTTTGGGGCAGTTTGCTTTTGCCTACACCGAGGTGCTCCGAAACACGCCGTTGATTTTGATTTTGTTCTTTACCTTTTTCGGGCTGCCGCAATTGGATTTGCCTTTTCAGGTTCCGTTGTTCTGGAAGTTGGCGATTGGCCTGATTATTTTCGAAATCAGCCAGCTTGCCGAGATTGTCCGCGGCGGCTTGAATTCGATTGAAGACGGGCAGTTGGAGGCCGCACATTCCCAGGGGTTGTCTTACATGCAAATTTTGATGCATATCATTATTCCGCAGGCCTTCAAGCGGATGATTCCCGCAATTGTCGGGCAGTTTATTACCATTGTGAAGGACACGTCTTATACAGCAATGTTCGGCCTGTTGGAAATTCTGAACCGGGCCCAGATTATTTGGAATCACCAGCTGAACTTTATTTTCCCGATTATTATCCTGGTCGCCGTCATCTACTTTGTGATTAACTTTACGTTATCTTCATTCAGTATTCGACTGGAGAAAAAATTGAGTGGATAAATAAATCTTTGCGCCCCTGGCTTGTTGTGGTCAGGGTTTTTCTTGAGTTCTCACGCGCGTCCGGCTCGACGCGGGTCTATCAGGGGTGACGAATAGGAATGAATTGACATCTGCAGGCGAAATCATGAAGGAATCGCTGAAAAAAGCGGATTTGATGATTTTCGATCTGGACGGGATCCTTTAGAGAAAATACGGGTGACTTCGAGCATTTGGCGAAGCAAATTCAAAGCAAGTTGCCGGAGGACAAGCACCCGGTATTTGCTGATCAATATAAAAAATAACGGCCAGCCACTTTTGTGCGGGCCGGCCGACATCTACGCCGCGGATAATCAAACGATGGATTACATGGCTACTGGCTATTTCACCAGAAAGTTGAACAGTTTATGAGTGTGAAGGTGGTCGCCTTTATAGACGTGGACCTTGAAATGATAAGTTCCGGTAGAGGGAAAGGTAACGGTTGCTGTGTAGCTTCCCTGTTCGCCGGTTTTTTTCTTGTCTGTATAATAATGTTTCCGTTTTCCGCCTTCCATCCAATATTCATAACGGACGAGGGCATTGCTTAGGGCTTCACCGTCTTTCTCCAGAGAAACCTTGATTTCCGTCCTCTGATTGGCTTTCGCCATGGTCTTGTTAAGATCAAAGGATACACCCGCGTGGTGATGGTGATGTCCTTCGCCTTCATGGTGATGTCCTTCTTCACTTTCCATGTTTTCGTGATGCTTGGGTTCCTCTTTCATCTTGTCTTTGTCACTGGAGTCTTGAATCATTTCCTCTGATTTTTGTTTCAAATCATCAGGCATGCCGTTGCTGTCGGCAGAGGTCGAACACGCGGCTAAAGCTAGTGCCAAAGCCATGAAAATCGGCAATATTTTTTTCACGATAAATCCTCCTTGATTGTTAACGGATTTTCTATAGGCTTACGAAGGGAAGCGGGATTTGGATCACTACCGTTCTAAATTGAAGATGTTATGCTTACAATAGTAATGGATGTCCCAACAACGTACAAGCTTCGCAAGCGGGGCACTGACCGGGGAACAGTGTTCCGGCGGGCGATGCCTATTTACAAAAATCGTTGTGGGGCAATGCGAGTTGGTTCCGGCAAGGAAGTTCTTCTTTGTCCGGGCAATAAGGATGGGGGGAATACATTGAAAAAAGCGGCGTTCGGTTTTGTCGTTTGTTATGTGCTTTATGGACTTGTGATGGGATGGTACTTGTTTGAGGCGGCGCCAATGGGGGTTCCGCAGCAATATAGGGGAACCGCTGCTGACCCCGAGCTGTTTATGACGTCGCAACAACTGGAGTTAACTCATGAATATTCACGAATTCAGGATTGGTTGTATTTTTTATCGGTGCCGGTGGAATGGGGAATCTATTTCTTTATTTTGATTCTTGGTCTTTCGATGTGGATGCGAAATCGTTCGCATGAGGTGACCCGGTTCAGGTTTGTTCATACAGTTATCTTCGTTTTGTTGTTGTCACTGGTGAGCTGGATCGTTTCATTTCCGATCAGTTGGGTCAGCCATCGCATGGCCATTGAATATGGTATTTCCGTACAATCCTTTACGGCCTGGATGCATGACAATGTGATCAGTTTCTGGATCAATTGGATCATTTCTCTGGGAACGGTCTGGGTCATTTATGCTTTAATGCGGCGGACAAAGCGATGGTGGCTTTACGCCTGGCTGATTTCCATTCCTTTTACATTGTTTCTGGTATATATCCAGCCGGTTGTGATTGACCCGCTTTATAATGATTTTCATCGTTTGCAGGATAAGGAATTGAAAGGGAAGATTCTCAATCTGGCGGATAAGGCGAATATTCCGGCCCATGATGTGTACGTTGTCAATAAGTCGGAGGAAACCAATGCGCTCAATGCATATGTGAATGGAATCGGTTCGAACTTGCGAATTGTGTTGTGGGATACGACGCTTCAAAAACTCGATGATGATGAAATTCTGTTCGTAATGGCTCATGAGATGGGTCATTATGTAAAAGATCATTTGATAAAAAGTGTCCTGGGTTCCATTGCGGCAACCTTTGTCGGGCTCTTTCTGGCCTCACGGCTGCTGAAATGGATTATCGGGCGGTGGGGGCGTTTTCTTGGCATTCATTCTATCTCGGACCTGTCGTCATTGCCGTTGCTTTTGTTGATCTTCTCCGTGTTGACATTTGCGGCAAGCCCTATATCGAATGCAATTTCCCGTAACGCGGAACATGCGGCTGATGCCTATGCCATGGATATGACAGAGGACAGAAAGGCGGCCATCGGATTCTTTCATAAGGCGGCGCCGATCAGTTTAAGCGAAATGAATCCGCCCGCTCTCGTCAAATTCTTCACATACGGGCATCCGACCGATTTGGAACGTGTACTGTTCTTCCTTCGCTATGAAGATGACGATCCCGGTGTTGGGGTTGGAAAAGAGTAAGGGGAAGGGATCTCGCACAAAAGGCGAGATCCCTTTTTGGATAGAAATTTGTGACGACATCTATCTGGAGATTTAACCGGATTGTAATTAAGCCGAATTCCAGATAATTGAACCAAATAGATTAAAACTGTTGTTTCACATAATGAGCGACTTCTTCGCTGCTTCGTAATTTCAGAATTTCTGCTGTCTGTTGGGCACACTCAGCTGCGCTCATTTCCTTGATCCGGTTGCGAGCGTTCAAAATAGCAGAGGCGCTCATGCTGAATTCATCCAGGCCGAGGCCGAGCAGAATCGGAATGGCGGTTTCGTCGCCGGCCATTTCTCCGCACATGCCGACCCATTTTCCTTCCGTGTGGGCGGCGGAAATGACGTTCCGGATGAGTCCCAGCACGGCGGGAGAATACGGCTGGTACAGATAGGAAACCCTTTCGTTCATACGGTCGGCGGCCATGGTATATTGAATGAGGTCGTTGGTGCCGATGCTGAAAAAGTCCACTTCCTTAGCGAACTGCGGGGCCATGACCGCGGCAGCGGGAATTTCCACCATCATGCCTACTTCGATATCATCAGAAACTGCAACACCCTTCTCCTGCAACCCATTTTTTTCTTCCACTAATAGCTCCTTAGCCTGTAAAAATTCATCGATAGTGGCGATCATCGGGAACATAATCTTCAAGTTTCCATGAACGCCGGCCCGCAACAACGCACGCAATTGTGTGCGGAACATGTCTTTCTTTTCAAGGCAAAGACGAATCGCGCGCACGCCCAAAAAAGGGTTCAATTCCTCTGGAAGTTGAAGATAGGGAAGCTCCTTGTCGCCGCCAATATCCAGTGTTCGGATAACGACAGGTTGGCCGCTCATTTTTTCAAGAACGATTTTATAAGCTTCGTATTGTTCTTCTTCATCCGGGAGGCTGTCCCGTCCCATGTAGAGGAATTCGGTCCGGTACAGGCCGATGCCTTCGGCTCCGTTTGCCAATACACTTTCCAAATCTTCAGGTGAACCGATGTTGGCTGCCAATTCCACGTGTTTCCCGTCCTTAGAAACGGTTTTTTCATCTGCAAGTTTCTTCAATGCATGCCCACGGGCTTCGAATGCCTCTTGTTTTTCCCGATAAGCCGCCAATTCTTCCGGGCTCGGATCAACGATGATTTGTCCCGCGTCCCCGTCGATAATCACCGTCATGCCGGTTTCGATTTCCTGGGTGGCTTGACCGGTCCCGACCACAGCCGGAATTTCCATCGACCGGGCCATGATGGCGGAATGGGAAGTGCGGCCGCCAATATCAGTTGTAAAACCTTTCACGTAACGACGATCGAGTTGAGCTGTGTCGGAGGGAGTCAGATCCCGTGCAACCACGACAGCTTCTTCGGTAATCGCCGCCGGAGAAGTGAACTGTACACCGAGCAGGTGGGCGAGAATCCGTTTGGAAACATCACGGATATCAGCCGCGCGTTCTTTCATGTAATCATTGTCCAGATTTTCAAGCGTTTCAACAAAAGTTTCTGTAACTTCATGAACAGCACTTTCGGCTGTTCGCTGCTCACTGTCAATCTTTTCTTTGGCGGCCCCGATTAATTCCGGATCCTGCAAGACGAGAAGATGGGCTGAGAAGATCTCCGCTTTGTCTTCTCCGAGCTGGCCTGCCGCGTGGTTTTTGATATCCACGAGTTCTTGCTTCGCCTGTTGGAGTGCCCGATTCAGGCGGAAGCGTTCTTTTTCAGGATCGCCCGTTTTCTCGTTTTCGATTTTCAGGTCAGGATTTTGTAAAATAAACGCCTGCGCAATCGCAAATCCCCTGGATGCCGCAATGCCTTTAAGATGTGTGCTCATTGTGCGCCAAGCCTTCTTTCTTTTATAAGTTCTGGGTCTACTGTCCGATTATGCCGAAGCTGTTTCGCTTTTGCCTTTCAGGAAGACGGTGATTAGAGCCGAAATCACTACGCCGACGAGAATAGCCAGGCAATACAGCCATACGTTTCCGATTAATGGGAATACGAACACGCCGCCGTGAGGGGCCGGTGATGTAACTTCAAAGAGCATGGTCAACGCTCCGGTTACAGCTGATCCAATCATGATGGATGGGATAATCCGGAACGGGTCTCGTGTGGCAAAAGGAATGGCTCCTTCGGTAATAAAAGAAAGCCCCAGTACGACTGCTGCCTTGCCCGCATCTCTTTCCTCCTGGCTGAACAGTTTCTTTCTGATAAATGTAGCCAATGCCATCGCCAGTGGCGGAACCATGCCGGCTCCCATGACCGCGGCCATAATGATTTGGGCTTCATGTGATCCCGTTCCAAGCAGGCCGACCGCGAAGAAATAAGCGACTTTGTTGAAAGGGCCGCCCATATCGAAGGCCATCATGGCTCCGAGCAACAAACCAAGTCCGATTGATCCGGTGGCGCCGATATTGGTGAGCGCGTTTGTTAAGAGATCCATGAGTGCTGCGATGGGGCCGCCGAGAACGTAAATCATCAAGAGGCCGATGATGCCTACTGATAAAACCGGTAAAAGCAGAACCGGTTTGATGCCTTCCAGGCTGCGGGGCAGGCGAATCCAGTCGTTAAGCCACTTTGTGATATAGCCTGCCAGAAAGCCGGCAAGGATGCCGCCGAGGTAGCCGGCGGTCGCGTTAGGGTCGCCATACATGGCGCCCTGTGTGCCGATCCAGCCGCCGACGAGGCCCGGTGCGAAGCCCGGGCGATCCGCGATGGATTGGGCGATGAAGGCGGCAAGAACAGGGACGAATAAGGCGAATGCCGAGCCGCCGCCAATGTTCGCAAAGGCTTGAGCGAGGGGAGATTCCCCGTCAATGTCGATGGCGAATGAGATGGCGAGGAAGATCCCTCCGGCTACCACAAGGGGCAGCATGTGGGAAACGCCGTTCATCAAATGGCGGTAGCCCGCGGGCATTTGTGATTTTCGTTCTTTCTTTTGCTGTTGCACCTTTTCCAGGTAATCCGGATCTGCATTGGCTCCTTTGCCATATGGGGGTTGCTGCAGAGCCTGCTCGATCAGTGAATCCGCATCTTTAATCGCGCTCGAAACGGAATCTTCCAGAAGCGGTTTGCCGGTAAAACGGTCCAATTCGACTTTCTTGTCAGCCGCGATAATCACGGCATCTGCAGCTTCAATATCAGCCTCTGTCAGCTCTGTTTCAACCCCGGATGCACCCTGGGTTTCCACCTTCATTTCGTAACCTCTGGCTTCTGCAGCCTTGTTCAAAGATTCTTGAGCCATATAAGTGTGGGCGATGCCCGTCGGGCAAGCCGTAACGGCTACAATTTTCTTCATGGTTTATACCTCCCGTTTTTCGATTTGGATTTGGTCGAGCAACGGCCGAATGTCTGTTAACTCCGGTTGTGTGGTGCCGTTCTTCATAACTGCGGCAACACCGCTGGCCGCCGCGAAGCGAATCGTTTCCGTGAATGGGTTCTTACAATCGAATCCGTGCAAAAAGCCTGCGACGACCGAATCACCGGCTCCGACCGGAGAAACCACGTCTACCTCGGGAACGGTTGCGATCCATGTTTCTTTTTTCCCGGCCACAATCATCCCTTTTGCTCCAAGTGTCACGGCAACAGTCTTGATACC
>DASVCO010000126.1:0-2615 GCA_036381575.1 Caryophanales bacterium | reverse complement strand
TTTCTTGCTCAATTCCGATAAAATAAGTGAATTCCACCGCGTTTTCCTGTTTAAATTCAAATTCCATGCACGCTCCAAGCACTCCCATTGAACCACACCTTTTTTCCAAGTCCTCCATGAAACCATTACTGTTGGATTGTTCCCAAAAGGCGGGAATTTGTCGCAGGTTCTCCCCATTTCCGGTAGACACCCGAATCCCTTTGCCGACAATTTCGAATGCCTCTTTTTCGATGATTTGATGGTTCATTTGTTTTTTCCTCCTTGGCTCATCTCTAGCCCTGATAGAAACTCTTCTATTTTGGATTTCCAACGGATTGAATCTTCATGTCGGGCAGATCCGGATAATTTCCGATGCTATTCTTTGGGAACGTACTCCCAACATGTTCCCCTCAGGATCTTTCACCACACAGGACCGGGCTTGTTCGGATTCCTGGATTTCCGAAACACTGTCATCCATTCTTTGTAAAAATGCATGAGTCTTCTCTATATCGGCAGTCGTAAATTCAAAATAACTGGTTGGCTGCGGCGTGAAATCATCCACTTGAATGAGGGTTACGATCGTTTCCCCGTCGCCTACCTTCAAATCCGCACCTTCCTTCCAATCTTTTAACAATTCCAGCCCCGGCAAATGAAGATACCAGTCCAGCGTTTTAGGCAAATCCCTAACAAGAATAAAAACCGCTTCAATTCGGTCAAACAAAGAAATAGGTGACTCCGTGATAGGTTGATAGAACATAGAATGCTCCTTTTCATAACAAACACTCAGAACATTCCCGTCCAGATCCTGAAAAGCGAAACACTTGAGAAAATCCGCATCGAGGATATCGGTCACCACGATTTCTTTGTCCTTGAGCATCATATGAGCCAGTTCAGCGTCCAACGTATTGAAATTGAAATGCGTGACCATCCCTTTACGATACAAGTAATCAACTGGTTCAAACGGATTAGCGGCTGTGAGAATCAAGACGGTTTCTCTGCCGCAAACCTGAAGTTCCACCTGACCCTTCGCTTTATGCAACACTTGCATCCCAAGTTTCTTTGTATACCAATCCACTGACTTTTGAATATCCCTTACCGGAATACGCACTGTTCCGACCCTTTCAAATAAAGCATTCATTGACTACCCGCCTTTTCTAACCGGAGAATAAACTTTCATCCTGTTATGAACGTCATCCAAATCTTCCAAGTTGGTCCACTCACCCTCGATATTGTAAACCTCGAAATAATAAGCCGCATCGAAATACTCGTACCCGTTTTCCTGCAACCAAGATGTTGTATAATCATACGCATTTCCTTTGTTATTCATTGAATCCTCATCATATGTACAAACGGCATACAGCTGCGGGTCTATCGTGATGTTCACCATGCCATGAGGCAAATTCTCAAAAGGATCCACTTCTATGCATACATAAAAATCGAAAGGCCCGGGATTTCCCTTATAATTGGGCGGCGATATTCCGTACAGGACGTTCGGATTTTTTACCCCGCGAATTTCACGCATTCGCTCTTGCAGCTCTTTGGCTGCCTGTTGGATTCTGACATTCAGATTTTCCATCTTATCAATGATTCGGATCCCGACAACCTTAAACCTCTCCACCCTTTCAAGTCTCATTTCCATTTTGTTTTCTCCCCATTCGGTTAACTTTATGGTTTTACCGGTATAAGAATCTCCATTTCCCCGGTTTCACTCTTACGGTCGAATCGCTGGTCATAATGTTCAATGACGTGCCCTTCGGGCAGCTCCACGTATCCATTTTCCGACATCCAATTATAAAGGGTAGCATAAGAATTATGAATATCGGGTTTGAGTCGGCCTTGGTGGCTTTTTTTCGCAAATTGGCCGGCTGGAATTGTGTCCTTTTCAAAATCTGCAGGAATATCTTCGAAACTACTCACCTCAACACCAACCAAATAACCATAATTCGCCGCCTCTGCATTTGCATTGTTTTCATCTTCCGCCAAATGAATTCCGATCCTTACGTTGGAATGAACAATATTCGGAACTTCATGGAGGCAATCATCCAATTTATCAAATATCTTCGGAATTTCTACCGCAAATTCCTCCAAAGAATCACATCGTACCCGCAGTCCGGCAACTTTCGTTTCCGACCTTTCTATTAAATGGCACAAACTTATTCCCCTCCTATTTTGGATTGGCTTAAAAAAACAACTCCCAATCGAAGCCTCACTCTATTGACGATGAAACCGACCGAAAAGATACGGTGGATTCCAACCTTTTTGGATTCTAAATAGTCTTCTACTACCTTTCTCCGACAATTTCAATCTCATTGCCATCCAAGTCCCGGAAAGTAAACCGCCCCTCAGAAATTGGCGTCAGCTGCACACCACGTGAACGCAAAATCTCATAATCCTCTTCAGGATTGGCACTCATAATGTTGTAAGGTTTATGAACTAACGGAACAAATTCCGGCGTTTCCACAAGGGCCATTCGACTGTGTTCCGATTCAAAGCATTCACTGAGAACACCGGCATAACGAATGGTAATAGAAGGGTTATATTCCGGTGTCGGGCCGACATATCCGGCTCCCCCGGCAACATCAAAAAAATGAAATTCATATCCGAGCTTGTCATGATACCACTTTACGGCCTTATCA
>DASVCO010000125.1:0-6271 GCA_036381575.1 Caryophanales bacterium | reverse complement strand
CCTTCTTCTTTACCTGTTCTAACTGTTTCCCGTCATAAGAAACCGACACAACTGTGTCCTTTGAATGGTCCCCTTCATTTTCAACTGTTATGACAGCGGAAACCGTCTCTCCGCTCACACGCACACCGAATGCCTCAACTGATAAATTCGGTTGGGAAACTCCTATATTATGTACCCTGATTTTCGAATGAACCTCAACGCCCTTCAACTGTTTCTGCTGCAAATGATCCGTGAAAATATGAACTTCTCCATGGTCTCCTGCCAAAGATTCAGCAAGACGAACGCTTCCTTTTAAATCGGCGTGTTGATAAGACAACTTCAAGTTTTGAATTTCCTCAGCCGCCCGCTCCAGATCAAAGGTTTTGGTTTCCAATAATTGCGGAATCTTCTTTGCGACAATCAATGTCACGGCCTGTTCTGCCGTAAGGCTCTCCAAGAGGGAAAGTGTTTTGTCTTTCGCAAGTTCAAAACGTGTGCCGTTATCCTCCTGCACCGCCATGGAAGCCGAAGAATCAATAACAATCACAAGATGGTCGCCAGTGATACCTTTTCCGTAGCCAAAAGGACGAGCCAGCGAAAAGATAAGAAATAGCATCGCCAAAATCTGCAGCAAGAGCAACAAACTCCGCTGCAACCTTTTCCACCAGCGGTTTGTTTCCCATTCTCTCACCGTTTGTTCCCATAAATAGACGGAAGAAACCGGACGCCGGTCGAACTGTTTCTTAAAAAAATAGAATAAGATCAAAATCCCTATGAAACTCAGAAACCAAAAAGAAGCCGGTGTAATAAACCCCATGCCGTCACCTCAAATGATCCAGCCTTTGGCCATTAATTTCGAAAAAAAGGTTTCTTCCAGCGTGTCTGTCGTAAACAATTGCATATATGCAATGCCCCGTTTCCTGCAAAAAGACTCAATTTCATGCGTATGCTGCTCGAAACGGCTGCGATATTGATTCAATACCTTCCGGCTCATTGTCACGTCACGTTCAACGCCGCTTTCCACATCGGTTAATTTCAAGTCCCCTGCATAACCCGGGTTTTTTTCTTCCGGTAACAGCACCTGGACAAGCCGAACTTCTTGCCGTTTCGCTTGAAGCCGCTTCAACGCCTGAAACAACCGTTCCGGGTCTTCGAGCAGATCACTGATCACTACGCTTACCCCGCTTGGACGAACGCTATTCACCTTATGTAAAAAAAGAGGAGCAAACTTTTCTCCCGTTTCATTCACAGCAATCTTCTCAATATACGATAACACCCGGTGAACAAGAGCCGTCCCTTTCGTCAGTGGATAAGGATTAGTCGTTGATGTCACCGGATAAACGGCCAGGCGATCGGCCCCGGTTAAACTGATCTGGGCAAAAACAGCAGCTATTTGCTTGGTGAGCAGCCATTTGTTCTCCTCTGCAGCCATTGATTTCGTACAGTCCAAAAACACATTGACAGTCAACTCTTGTTCATCCAGGAACTGCTTGATGTAGTGTTTCTGTGTTCGGGCATAGGTGTTCCAATCAATTTGGCGCGGATCATCCCCTGGAGAGTACAAACGATAATCTGAAAATTCGAGGGAGGTTCCAATCCTTCGGGAACGTCGTTCTCCCTTCTGGCCGCCCCGTATCATTCCTTTACTGGCTAACTTATAGTTGGACAAGCGGGTCATCAAAGGTGACGGCAGTAATCCGCTCATTTGACGGCTGCCCCTTCATCCTGTGCCTGTAATAATTCCTCAATGAGATCATCCTTGGAAATACCTGATGCTTCTCCTTCAAAGTTAAGAAACAACCGATGCCTCAGAACAGGTGCGGCTACTTGTTTCACATCGTTGACGGAAACATTATAGCGTCCATTACAGAGTGCGCGTACCTTGGCGATGGTAATCAGGCTTTGTAAGCCGCGCGGCCCTGAACCGTAGCGGACATACTGTTTGATCCCTTCTGGCGCATTGTCGTCATCCGGATGACTCGCTGTTACAATGTTAATCGCAAAATCAAGTACGGAATCGGTCACAAGGAGTTCTCTCGCCAACTGCTGAACCTGGACAATGAACTTCCCGTCAGCCACCTTTTTCAAAGGCTCCGGTGGTTGTCCGGTAGTCTTCAGGACAATGTCCCTTAACTGCTGACGGTCCGGATACTCAACATCAATTTTCAACAGAAATCGATCCATTTGCGCTTCCGGCAACGGATAAGTCCCTTCCAATTCAATCGGGTTTTGCGTTGCCAGCACGAAAAACGGCGCCGACAACCTGTGCATTTTGCCCATAACCGTGACCGTCTGTTCTCCCATCGCCTCAAGCAGAGCACTTTGCGTTTTGGGGGTAGCCCGATTTATCTCATCCGCCAGGACAATGTTGGAAAATAACGGCCCTTCATGAAATACAAAAGATTGTCCGCCTGACTCATTGGGCTGAATCATATTGGTCCCCGTAATATCACTCGGCATTAAATCCGGAGTGAATTGAATGCGTGAAAACCCGAGCTCCATCACCTCTGAAATTTTACGAACGAGCATCGTCTTCCCAAGCCCGGGCAATCCTTCCAATAAAGCGTGCCCTCCTGCAAACATTGACCACAGCACCTGTTCAACAACATCCTCTTGTCCAACAATAAACCGTCCGATTTCATTACGGACGACCCGTATTTTTTCCGCCGCTTCGGCGACTTGATTCTCCATCATTTCACCCCGTTCTGGAAGTTGGAACACAATTCTTTCTCGGGCGCTCATCATCTTATGCACGATTTAAGTATTATTTTAATCAATTCTTTCTTTTTAAAAGAAAATAACCGTAAAAGTATAGCATCCTGCCAGCTGTAGTTATCCATTTCACTCACTCAAACACATGGATCCAAAGCCGGGATTGAACCAAGATTATCTTTTATCGCAACTCATTGCACAAATCTCTCAACTCTCAACATTACCTAAATCATTCTTGATTCGGCTCCAATTCAGAGAAATAGTTCTTCACAACCGATTGCAAATGCCCGGGAAGATTCATCCGCTCCATACTCTGACGATAGGAGGATTGATATTCCCCATAAACCTGTTCATACTGACGAACCTGGCCTGGCAGAATGGGCGACTGTGGAGCAACCTGCTTTGTACTCTTTCCCTCACCAAGTTTACCTGTATCAACTTCTCTGTTTTCCTGACCCTCCAGATTCTTCGGCACTGTTAACAACTCCCGGCTGCCGACACCAAACCCGGCTCCATTTCCCGGAGCCACTCCGGAACCCGTCCCTCCGGTCCCGCTTCCGCTGCCCGAGCCGCTTCCACTTCCTCCTCGCCCTTTTCCGCCACTGGCTCCGCCCGCACCGGAACCGCTGCCTTCACCACCGCTCCCTGAGCCTGTCTTCCCGCTGCCGCTCTTCTTCCCCCCGGCTCCGCCTTTTCCGCTTCCGCCTGCACCCGGCTGACCGCTGCCTGCCGGCATCGAACCGCCTCCGCCGCCAAACGCCAGCTTCCCCGGCTGCGCCAATCCCGCCGCGGCCATCTTCCGATTCAGCCCCTTCGCCATCTCCTGCAGCTTCCGCTGCGCGTCAGCCAGCGCTTGCAGGCCGCCAGCGGCCTTCATCATCTCAGCCAGCTTCTTCTCCAAAGCCGCCCGCGACTTTTCACCGGCCGCTTCCTCTTGCTTTCCGCTCCCGACACCGGCGCCGGCCGCTTTCGCCAACTTCTGCAGCTTCTCCATCAGCTGCTTTTTCTCAGCCTCACTCAATCCTTTAAGCTTCGCTTGTAACGCCTTAGCCAACGCAGCCCGGTCACGCTGCCGCAAAGCGCTTGCCATCCCGTGCAACCCAGCGCTTTCCAATCCGGACTCCATTCGCCGCAGCTTATCTTGGCTCGCCTTAGCCTGCTTCCGCAGCTCTGCCAGCTTCGCCTCAGCCTCCAGCATCTCATCCATCATCTCTCCGGCCTTTCGGGCCTTCGCGACTTCTTTCTTCAACGCCTCCAGCTCCTCTTTCGCCTTCGGCTTCACCTCATCCTTCTGCTCCTTGACAAACTGCTTCACTTCTTGTTTCTTTTCGGTGACGATTTGATTTTCCTTCTCCATCTGTGCGGCTTTCTCCATCACATCGTTCGGATAAGCCAAACCGAACGCAACCATAATGCCCACTGCAAAAACCAGAACAGCTTGTTTCCAATAAAACCAACGCAGTTGACGTGCCTTCACGTCTGAAAGCGCATCTTTCATTGCTCGAATGGCATCCTTACGCTGAAGCCGGATCATTTCTGAATCATCATCCAGAAACCCGAGCATCGTAACCACTCGATCGTCAAGACCGTAGGAATCATAATGCCGGGCCGCTTCCTTCCATGAAGGGCGCTTGTATAAAGCCACCGCAAACCAGACAAGCAAGCCCAACGCAGATGTCATCCATACTTTCACATCCAGGTGAAGGATAACAATGAAACGCCCGAGCAAAACCCAGGCCACCACAGCTCCAACCGTGATCGGCAACACAATATAAAACAAGGATACCGCACGCTCCAGCCAAAGCTTCCGCCTCATCACCTTAAGGAACGAGAAAAACAAGCGTTGGTCATTCATCAGCCTCTACCTTTTTCATCGTTTTTGATTTCATCCGTGGACGAAGCCGCCATATTGCGACGAAGGAGGCCGCAACCGCCATGATTAGATAACTCGCAACGAATGTTTTCCAAAGAGGAATCTCAATGTTTGTCGAATCCATTAGCTCCTCGGAAAGCCCCGGTTGAATATAAGTAAACAGGACAATTAATGGATCAATCGCCGATAGAATATAAGGGAAAACATGAACCTGTTGCTGTTGTCCGGGCGGTTGATAGCCGAATAGAAAGGCCTCAAGAAAGAAAAACATAAAGGCCGCCCCGGCCGTCAAAAATAACGCTACGCCATAGGTCGTGATCATTGCGACAATCGTTTTCCGAATCAAGGTCGAAAACATGACCCCCAAACTGCCGAAGGTAAGAATCGTCAGCATGTAAATACCGAATGTTACCAACACCATTTGTGGGGAAACCCCGCCGTATAAAAACACAATGGCGTATAACGGCAAAGACGCAACAATCATCAGCACAAGATAAACCAGCGATGAAATTAGCTTGCTCAAGATAATCGCCGTCGACGGCTGTCTTGTCGTCAACAAGATGTTAAGGGTTTGCTTTTCCCGTTCTCCGCTTATCGCGCCCGCGGTCAGTCCCGGAGACATAAAGGCAATCAAAAGCATTTGCGCCATTGTCAAAATAAGAAACAGGATGCGGCTGTCGTCGGCCCGAAATCCGCCGAAGCCATACCTGTCGTTAGACGTTACATAAATGTACACAAGAGCAACAGCGGCCAGAATGATAAGATAGAACAAAATCCCGAGAAAACTTTTGAATGAGCGGAAGCGTAACTTCACTTCCTTGCCCATGACCGGATTCATAAGCAATGTTGAAAGGCGATTCATCTAATTCGCCCCCTTCGTAATTTCCATAAAGACATCTTCAAGGTTGCTTTCTTTTTCCGAAAAGCTCAATACCGGCAATCCCTGGCCAACGGCTTTTTTCAATAACTCCACCTGATCTTTATCATTGCCGCCGTACGCAAGCTGCAGTTGACCTTCATACCTCTCGTCATGCTCGATATTCTGGACAAACGGCTGATTCTCAAGAAATGCTGCGGCTTCTTTCACTTTGTCTCTTACAGTGATCATTAGTACCTTATTCGCCCGCAATTGACCCTGAATTTCCCCAACGTTTCCTTCGGCCACCAGCTCACCGTTTTCAATTACACCGAGTTTATCACACATCTCTGCAAGCTCTGGCAAAATGTGGGATGAAATCAGAATCGTTTTCTCCATGTTTTTCAATTCTTTCAATATATCTCTCATTTCGACGCGTGCCCGTGGATCCAGCCCGGAAGCCGGTTCGTCAAGGATCAATACTTCGGGATCATGGATGAGCGACCGGGCCAAACATAACCGTTGCTTCATTCCACGTGACAGGGAATCGACATAGGAACTCCTTTTATCAGATAGATTGACAAGTTCGAGCATCTGCGGGATCAACGCTTTTCGTTCTCTTACCGGCACACCATAACTTGCGGCGTAAAAATCAAGATACTCATGCACCTTGAACTGGTCGTAAACCCCGAAAAAATCTGGCATGTAACCGATGTGGCGGCGAACCTGCTGTGGTTTCTTCGTCACGTCGAACCCATTGACATACGCAGTTCCTTCGGTCGGTGACAAAAGAGTGGCCAATATTGAAAAAGTGGTCGTCTTACCTGCCCCGTTCGGCCCGACAAATCCGA
>DASVCO010000124.1:0-9222 GCA_036381575.1 Caryophanales bacterium | reverse complement strand
ACAACCTTAACTCCCAGCATGGACCCAAGGCTGGGCGCCTCGAGCCGACACAAGAAGCTTCATCGATATGCCCTTTGGCGGATTTTTAGGCCCGCCCTCAGAAATGGGAAGCCGACTAGAATACTGCACCACTTTCCTTCTGTATCACTATATTACCACAATCATGACATTTTTTCAATGGAAATCACACGTTCGTTCGCCTGTTAACGATTTCTGTCCACTATATAATCTGTAATTTCATCCAGTCTTTCGTACTGAATATCCAATTGGTGCAAACATCGCTTGGCTTCGAGGAGATGATAAGATAATTTCTGCTTGGCGCCTGCCATTGTTAGAAGCTGGGGGTAAGTGCTTTTCTGTTTATTAATATCGCTTCCCGCCGATTTTCCCATCCGTTGGGTATCCCCTTCAACATCCAAGATATCATCCCTAATTTGAAATGCGAGACCCAAATGGCCGGAGAATTGACTTAACACCTCGATTTGGCCAGCATTGGCTCCTGCCAGCAATGCCCCAGCTTCCACGGGAAAACTAAGTAATTTCCCTGTTTTATGTAAATGAATATTTTCAAGTTCTTCCGGCAAAAGCGTTTGTCCTTCAGCCCTCAAGTCGGATGACTGTCCGCCCACCATCCCTTCAGCTCCAGCAGCCCTGGCAAGCCGTGTGACGAGATCGGCTTTCATTTGGCCGGAAATGTTCCGGTCTTTGATGTCAGCCACAACTTCAAAACTTAACGTCAGAAGCGCATCCCCTGCCAAAACAGCCATCGCCTCACCAAATACTTTATGATTGGTCGGTTTCCCGCGTCGAAGATCATCATCATCCATTGCAGGCAAATCATCGTGAATAAGGGAGTATGTATGAACCATTTCGATTGCACAGGCCACAGGCAACCCCTGATCAGCATCCCGCCCAAAAGCCTCCATTGTGGCCAATAACAAGATAGGACGAAGACGTTTGCCACCAGCCTGAACGGAATATAACATGGATTCCTTCAGCTGGTCCGGTGCATCCTTTTGCTTGATTTGCTCGTATAAAAAGGCATTGACCTTTTGTATTTTCTCATGAAAATATTTTTCAATCACGCGCCGTCGTCCTCCTGAATGAAAAACGCCTTCATTTCTCCGTCTTCCTGCATGATTTGATCCATCTTTTCCTCTACCCGCTGTAACTTCTGATGGCATGTCTTCGATAATGTCATGCCTTCCTGGAACAGTTTGATCGCTTCTTCCAAAGGAACATCGCCTTCTTCAAGGCGGCCGACAATCTTCTCCATCTCTTCCATTGCCATTTCAAACGTCTTTTCGTCCTGCTTATTACTGCCGTGCTCTTCAATTTCGCTCACTTTGTTCACTCTCCTCAATTCCCCATACCTGGCAATCCAGTATGCCATCCTTCAAGTTCACCTTCACAAGATCGCTCGGCTGAACTTGATAAACCGACTTCACGACCTGCCCCTCTTCTCCATATGTCAGGCTGAAGCCTCGTTCCATTACGTTAAGCGGGCTCAGTACGTTTAATTTTGAAACCTTTTGCCGGAACGCTGTCTCTTGTTCCTTATAAAGCTTTTCCATCTCCCTGCGCATTTGTTTCGCCAACTGCCGTCTTTTCTCTTCAGCAGAGTGAATCATTTCCTCAGGGTGCACCCTTTTCAAGCTTTTATCAGCCTGGCGCAAATGGTCTGACTTTCTTTGAATTTGCCGCTTGGATTCGCGAGCCAACCGTTCAAATAACCTGTCCAATTCCTGTTCCTTTTGTCGTACCAGTTGGGCCGGGAAGCGAAAAGCATAGGATTTCTGAAGTCTGCCGATTCGCTCTTTTTCAGCCGCAACTCGTTCAATCATTGCCCTTTTCAACCGTGCCTGACGATCAGCAATTCGCCCAGACAATTCCTCGAAATGTGGAACAGCTAATTCCCCTGCTCCCGTGGGGGTCGGGGCACGAACATCCGAAACAAAATCCGCGATCGTATAATCTGTTTCATGGCCGATAGCAGAAATGACCGGAACAACTGACGCAAAAATCCGGCGGGCTACAATCTCTTCATTGAAAGCCCATAATTCCTCAATTGAGCCGCCGCCCCGGCCAACAATTAATACGTCAATCATTCCCAGTTTATTCGCTCTGTCGATAGCGGCCGCAATTGAAGATGCCGCCGATTTCCCTTGAACAAGGACAGGGAAAAGAGTAATTCTTGCTGAAGGAAAACGGCGCTTCACTGTGGTGAAAATATCACGAACCGCTGCACCCGTTGGTGAAGTTACCACTCCAATTTCCCGCGGGAATGGAGGAAGTGCTTTTTTATGCTCTTCGGCAAAAATCCCTTCCGCCTCAAGCTTTCTTTTCAACTCTTCGAAAGCCAAATAAAGATTGCCGATTCCGTCAGGCTGCATCTCCTTCGCATATAACTGGTATTGGCCATAAGGCTCATATACAGAAACCTCTCCACGAACCAGTACCTTCATTCCGCTTTCCGGGCGAAATTGAAGAGACCGATTCTGGCCTGCAAACATTACCGATTGAATCCGGGAATTCCGATCTTTAAGTGTAAAATACATATGACCGCGGGTGTGGTGTTTGAAATTGGACAGTTCCCCGCGCACCCAGACATCACGTAGGCCGCGGTCTTTATCAAACAAACGTTTCACGTGACGGGTTAACGCTGTCACGCTCATATAGCGGTCTTGTCCACTCATTACAGCCTTCTCCGTTTCGCTGATTGGATTGTGTTGACCAGCAGCATGGTTCGGGTCATCGGACCAACGCCCCCGGGGACAGGAGTAATATAGGACGCAAGCTCTTTGACTTCCTCAAACGCTACATCGCCACATAGCTTTCCGTCATCATCCCTGTTCATGCCGACATCAATAACAACTGTTCCTTCTTTAATATCATCAGCGCCGATCATCTTTGCCTTCCCAACTGCGGCGATCAAAATATCGGCTTGCCTTGTCATTTCCTTCAAATCCTTTGTATGGGAATGACAATAGGTAACAGTGGCATGTTCTTTTAGGAACAATTGGCCAACCGGCTTGCCAACGATATTGCTACGGCCTACAACGACAACATGTTTGCCGTCAATTTCGATGCCCTTTGATTTCACCATTTCAAGAATTCCGAACGGCGTACAAGGCAAAAACGCCTCCTCCCCAATCATCATCTTTCCAATGCTGATGGGATGAAACCCATCTACATCCTTCTCCGGAGCAATCCGGTCGATTACCTTATGTTCAGATATATGATCCGGAAGCGGAAGCTGGACAAGTATGCCGTCAATATCTTCCTCGTTATTCAAACGATCTATTTCGGCAAGCAGTTCATCTTCTGAAACTGTATCAGGGAGTTCAATCAAAAGAGAATGAATTCCCACTTTCTCGCAATCACGCTGTTTGCCTCTTACATAGGTCTGTGAAGCCTGATTATCTCCGACCAGCACCACTGCCAAACCCGGTGTAACGCCTTTCTCCGCCAATTTCTCGCACTCTTGCTTTAATTCTTCACGTTTTGAAGCCGCTAAATCTTTGCCGCTAATGATTTCCGCCGTCATGCTCTTCCCCTTTCTGTTTTGCAATCTTCGATAACACACCGTTGACGAAACGGCCCGATTCTTCACCGCCAAACATTTTCGCCAGTTCTACTGCTTCATTCAATGTTACATTGCGCGGAATGTCCTCCATATGGCTTAATTCAAATACAGCCATTCGCAAAATACATCGGTCAACGTTGCCGATCCTTTTCATATTCCAATGTTCAAGATGCTTTTCAATCAACGGATCAATGTCATCTAAATGTTGAAGTGTGCCATTGACAAGGTCACTTAAAAACACATCGGCTCGCTCATCTTCCTCAAGTACATTCGCAATGGCTTCCGTCGGTTCAGTTCCGCTGATATCCATTTGAAACAGCGACTGGACGGCTTTCTGTCTTGCCGTTCGTCTGTTCATTTCTGCTCAACTTCCTTTCTGGACACCTGTTTCATAGAAAAAATCAAAGGGATTGCTCCCCTTGATTTCACTGTTCACTCATTCCTTCTTCAATCTCTTGTTGTTCTTCGAACTGAATACCAACCACATGAATATTGGCTGCCGACACCTCCAACGATGTCATTGTGCGCAAAGTCTGGCAAATATTATCCTGAATTTTCTGCCCGACTTCCGGAATCGATACACCGTAGTTGATCAGGACATAAACATCAATCGTAATGCCGTCTTCTTTCAAATCGACCTTGACACCTTTTCCATGATTTCTCCGTCCCAATCTTTCGGCAACCCCTGTTGCGAAACTTCCGTGCATGGCCGCCACGCCTTCGACTTCTGTAGCAGCAATACTGGCCACAACTTCGATGACTTCGGGGGAAATCTCAACCGTCCCCAATTCATGCTGTTCCATCTCAAACGTTTGTTGTTCTGCCATGACAATCACCTCCGATCATGACTTATTTAAAGGATATTCTTCCAGAAATCTTGTATTGAAATCTCCTCCGACAAACTTTTCATGGTTCAAAAGCCGTAGATGAAAAGGAATTGTTGTATCTACTCCTTCAACGACAAACTCATCAAGCGCCCGCTTCATTCGGGCAACGGCTTCTTCCCTGGTATTGCCGTAAGTAATCACCTTGGCAATCATGGAATCATAAAACGGCGGAATCCTGTATCCGGGATATGCGGCCGAATCCACACGAACACCGAAACCTCCCGGTGGCAGGTACATCTCAAGTGTACCAGGAGAAGGCATAAAATCCTTATCCGGATTTTCAGCGTTGATACGGCATTCGATAGCCCATCCTTCATAAGAAATGTCCTCCTGGCTGTAACGAAGCTCTTCGCCTGAAGCAACCAGAATTTGTTCTTTAACCAAATCGACTCCTGTCACCCATTCTGTAACGGGATGTTCCACCTGGATCCGGGTATTCATTTCCATAAAATAAAAGTTGCCGTTTCGATGATCATAAATAAATTCAATGGTACCGGCTCCCGTATAATTTACGGCTTCGGCCGCCTTGACGGCAGCTTCACCCATTTCCTCACGCTTTTCCTCGGTGATCGCAGGTGAGGGCGATTCTTCAAGTAGCTTCTGCAGCCGGCGCTGAATGGAACAATCCCTTTCGCCGAGATGTATTGTGTTTCCGTGGCCATCGGCAAGCACCTGGATTTCCACGTGGCGGAAGTCCTCAATGTATTTCTCCAGATAAACACCGTCGTTCCCAAAGGCTGTAGCTGCTTCCCTTTGCGTCATACGGATTCCTTTAATCAAATCTTCTTCAGACCGGGCGACTCGAATCCCTTTCCCTCCGCCGCCTGCTGTTGCCTTTATGATAACAGGGTATCCAATTTCCTCAGCGATTTTTATGGCTTCATCTTCCCCGGAAACCACACCATCAGATCCGGGTACAATGGGCACCCCTGCTTCTTTCATTGTTGTGCGGGCTACATCTTTCGTGCCCATTCTACTGATTGCTTCTGCACTCGGACCTACAAATGTAACATTGCATTCCGCACAAATTTCTGCGAAGTCGGCATTTTCCGCGAGAAATCCGTAACCGGGATGAATCGCTTCAACGCCTGTTAACTTTGCGATACTCATAATGTTTGTGAAGTTTAAATAGCTGTCCTTTGAAGCAGCAGGCCCTATACAATAGGCTTCGTCAGCCATCCGGGTGTGAAGGGCGTCTCTGTCAGCCTCGGAATATACAGCCACTGTTTCGATATCAAGCTCTTTGCAAGCCCGAATCACCCGAACGGCAATTTCTCCGCGGTTTGCTACAAGCAGCTTTTTGATCATGTATATACCTTCCCTTCTACACCTATTGAGGTTTCACCAGAAAGAGCGGTTGGCCATACTCCACAAGCTCACCGTTCTCTACGAGCACCTCAACGATTTCCCCAGCCTGATCGGCTTCAATTTCATTGAATAGCTTCATGGCTTCTACAATACAAACAACCGTATCCGAGTTCACCTTGTCCCCCACCCTAACATAAACGTCATCTTCAGGTGATGGGGACGTATAGAATGTCCCAACCATCGGTGACACTATTTTATGTAAATTTTCATCGTTGCGACTTTCAGGCTGTTCCTCTTTATTCGCCTTCGGTTCAGGCTCTGCCGGTTTCTCCTCAGTTTCAGCCGGCTTAGAGAAAATCGCTTTCTCTTCATATACAGGCGCTTGTACCGGTTGGGCGGTCATGGCCGCACCTTTTTTCAAAGTGATTTTCGTACCTTCCTGCTCATACTCAAATTCATTAATCGTCGATTGATCAATCAACTTGATCAATTCGCGAACCTCCTGGATTTTCACTTCCCCGTTCACGTCCTTTCAATTTGCACTTTACATAGTTTGATTAGGAATGACACTCTTTTTTCATAAAGGCAATTATAATTATTATAGCATGCCCAATAAAAAAAGAAAAAGCTGTTGATAATCTCAACAGCCCGTTCTTTGAAAAATCACTGATTTGGCGCTTTAAAAGTAACGAAAATGTTATGAGTCGCCATGTTGACCTTATCTTCAACGAGACCAATTATTTTCGCGGCTTGTTTATTCGAGAGATCCCCTGCCTGGACATAAATTTTGATTTTGTCATTCTGCACGTTCACCAGGGCATCTTCACCATATCCACCTGCCACAATCAAGGACTCAAGCATCTTTTCTTTGGAAGACATTTGATTGAGTGCCGTCAATTTCTCACGAGCCTGGGCAATTTCTTCAGCCGTCGCCTTCTCTGAAGTGATTACCGCTGTATATTGTTCCTGAAGTTCCTCGCGGGCCTGCATTCTTTTCAACCTTGCCGAGGCAAAAGCAGCTTTCCCGACAGCGGTTGTTTTCACTTCCTCACCGGAATTTGTTGCGGCAGCTTGATCATTCGTTGTACTTTCCTCTGATTTCGGTTTTTCCTTCTGGTTCTCAGTCTTCTTGTCATCTTTCTGGTCTTCCTGGGTTCCTGTTACAGCCAATTGATTGGCGGGCGGCGAAGTCATATAATAAACCGATAAAACAATGATCAAACTCAACATAGTCAATAACCATACCGTTTGTTTCTTCAACATCATCATTCATTCCCCCTCTGTTTTTTCGGCGAAACGGAAATCCTGGATTCCGGAACACCGTACAAACTATGGACAGCATCAATAATCCACAATTTCACTTGCGCATTATCAGCTCCTCCGGCAACTACCGATACGCCCGCGATTTTCGGTTGTTCCGTCCCGATAATCAACGGATTTTCTCCATCTGATTCATTCAGGATCACAACCTCACTATCCTCACTGTGTTGTTCAATTTCCCTCGTCCCCCCCTTGGTATCGTTTTCTGTTGTTGTTTGTGTGTCTTCACTTTTATTTTTCCCGACGATCTTGGTTTTGGAGGTCGTCACATATACCTGTACCTTGACATCTGAGACACCGTATATACCTTCGAGCATCTCTTTCAACTGGCTCTCGTAATATTCCTCGTATTCGATCACGGAAGAAGGGCCGGAATCGCTTTTCCCGAACGCAGACTGTGTATCATCTTGATGCTTTTGCAGTTGCCCGGAAGCTAAAGTTTCCTTATCCTTTTCACCAGAAGACCCGCCTCCCGAATAAAAGGTTCCGAACAACATAAGGCCGATCCCAAACCCGAGGATCATGACGAGATATCGCAGTGATATGCCCTTTTTTTGAGGTCCGTCTTTTTTTTTAAACAGTTGCGTCATCCACCTATTCATTGTCCGCATTCGCCCCTCCTTCCAACACAACTGTGATTTTCTTTGGTGGTATCCGCCATTTGTCCGCCAGGAAGCGGCGGATTTTCTTCTGTCTCCCGTCACTGACAGACGGTTCAACAGATGATTCAGTAACATCGACCGTAACGGGTTCGACTGGCTTCACCTTGTCTTCGGCCCCGTCATTTTGGTTTTCAGCAAGTATGATGCTGATATGTTTTAAGCTCACCGGAGAGTCCCCATCGGACTCAACTGGCATAAGGTCGACGTTAACTTCGGCAACATCCAAATGAAAGCGGTCTGACACCTCCTTTTCTATCTGGCTCTTGATTCGGACAGCCATTTTATCTTCAATATATGCACGGTTGGAGGCTTGTATTTCTTTTTTCATGTTTTTCATAGAATTTTTTATTTGGCCGTCATTAACAACGGAGGATGCCGAGAAGGAAGCAAACATTTCATTCACATTCGTGTCGAAAACGGACAGCACCGGTTTAAGCAACGCCAGAAGCAACAACAAGCCAACAACCATTCGCACATATCGTTGTAAGCTTGAATTCGGAAGCAACAACTCCAGCACAACGGCCATCAAGATCAAAAGAATAATCTCGCTGATCCATGAAGTTAGATAATCCACAGTCCGCCCCCTTTTTTAACGAACCATCAAAGACAAATCGCCGGCAGCGATGATAATGGTCACCGCAAGGAAAAACATTAATGATACAGTCGCCAGCGCGGCAAAGACAAAAATGACTCCTTTGCCGATAATATTCAGGCATTCGATGATCGGGCCCCCGCCAAGCGGTTGTAAAATGGCCGAAGCGATGTTATAAATCAAAGCAAGGGAAAACACTTTGATAGCGGGAAAAGCTGCAATACACAACAAAATCGCAACCCCGACAATCCCGACAGTGTTTCTCAGTAGTGCGGAGGCACTGATGACTGTATCGGTGGCGTCTGTAAACATCCGGCCGATAACAGGGATGAAATTACCGGTAATGAATTTTGCTGTACGGATCGTCACACCGTCTGTAACAGCTGCGGAAGCTCCTTCCACAGACATCACACCCAAGAATATCGCGAAGAACACTGCCAGCGACCCGAGACTGAGATTCCGGAGCAACTTGGCCAACTGGGTAACCTTATAATGTTCAGTCAATGTACTGACAATGGAAAGCATCGTCGATAAGAACAACATGGGCAGAACGAAATATTTGACGAGAATACCGCTCGTATCGATCAGAAAGACAATTAGCGGATGAAAAAATGCAACTGACGTAAGGCCGCCGACCGATGCCATCAAAGCAAGCAATAAAGGGATAAGAGCGATAAGGAAATTAATCATGCCGGAAATGGCATCTTCCGCATAACTGATGGCCACATGAAAGCTGTTAAGCGCCAAAATCATAATCACCATGTAGGTAATCGCGTAAGCGACCTTCGAGACGGTTTTCTGCTCAAAGGCATTTTGCAAATTCTGCAGAATCATCGAAAATACCGTTAGCAAAATGATGGTTCCGAG
>DASVCO010000123.1:0-16714 GCA_036381575.1 Caryophanales bacterium | reverse complement strand
AGCGGGAATTGCAGGAAATACCTTCTTTTTAAGAGGATTTTTCGAAAGAATTCCGCGAGAGCTGGAGGAGTCGGTCGTCATGGACGGTGGGGGACGGTGGACAATTTATCGAAACATCTATATGCCTTTGTCAAAGCCGGCTCTTGCTACACTCGGGATCTTTACGTTTTCAGCAGCGTGGGATGAATTCTTTGTCGCATTGACATTGATTAAGACAGAAGAAAAGAGGACTTTGCCGATTGCCTTGTCATTATTTCAGGGGCAACATGCAACGGAATGGAGTCTTTTCTTCGCGGCTTCGATAATTGCAGTGGTTCCTATTTTGGTCATTTTTATTATCTTCCAAAAGAGATTTGTCCAAAGTGGAACAGGAGATGGAGCAATTAAGGGTTAATCCTGAAAAAGTGGGTGAGGAAAATGGCAGAACATTATTTACATTGTATGGAGGTTTATCCTGATAAGGCGCAGTATCGTCCAGGAAATGATGGAAACATTATTTTAGAAATCAAAAGCGAAAAGCAGCTGGAAGTGAGGGTGAGAGCTGTTTTTCAAAAGTTGCACCATCCTGTCTGGGAAAAGACGGTCGATATTGTTCTAAAGGAAGGTGATCAAACGGTTTCTGTTCCATTTCGAACACCGTTGAATGTAACCTGGGAAGGTTATGGGGTGAAAATTGATATTTCATTAGAAGGAAAACCTCTAATGGAAGTATTCACAGCGTTCGATGTGGCCGATCATTGGAAGCGTGCCCCTCGATATGGATTCTTGAGCGATTTTACGAATAAGGAAAAAGGAAAGCTGGCGGATGTAGAAGCGTTAAACAAGTTCCATCTGAATGTCGTGCAATTTTACGATTGGATGTACCGTCACGATGATCTTATTCCACCAGAAGACGAATTTACGGATCCGATGGGACGGACGTTATGTTATCCAGTGGTGAAAGAAAAATTGGATGCCCTTCATGATAAAGGAATGGCAGGGATGGCGTATGGAGCTGTATATGCATCCTTGAAAGACTTTCATGACGAGCATCAGGAATGGGGATTGTATACCGGAGATGGAAAGCCGTTTCATTTAATTGACCTTTTTTATATCATGGATATTTCTCCGGAGAGTGGTTGGAACGATATCATTGTATCTGAATTTGAAAAGGCAGTTCGGGAAGGTTTCGACGGTATCCACATGGATCAGTACGGGTTTCCGAAAAAAGCGGTTCGCTATGTGAATGGAAAAAAAGAATGGGTGGATTTAGCGGAGTGTTACCCAGTTCTGATTGACCAGACGAAGACTGCTTTGGAAAAAGTCAATCCCGAAGTCGGTTTGATTTTCAACAATGTCAGTAATTATCCGGTTCATACGACGGCAAGGGCAGATCAGGAAGCCGTTTACATTGAGGTGTGGCCGCCCGTGGTTCATCTTCGAGAATTGAGGGACTTGATCGACAGGGGGCGAGAATTAAGCGGCAACAAACATGTTATTTTGTCAGCTTATCTGCCTACATTTAAGGAAGAAAAGGATTTCGATCCGATTCCCGCAGAGAACGGCGCGTTGCTTACGATGGCGACAATTTTTGCTAGCGGTGGATTTCATCTATTGATTGGAGAAACAAACAACGTTTTGACAGAAGCCTATTATCCCAGCTACGGAAAGATGAGATCGGAGTTTGTGGAGGAAGTGAAACGTTATTATGATTTTATCGTTTATTACGGGGAACTGCTTTATGATTTTGGTTTAAAAGATGTTTCGATGACATACACGGGGGGCATAAACACGGAAGTTCGATTTAATGGAGAAGTTGATTGTTCTCCGAATGGAGATGTCAACACGGTTTGGACGATGGTCAAAAAACTACCTAATTACCAGGTAATTCATATTATTAATCTTGTTAGTTTGGAAGATGATTTTTGGGAACACGTGAAACAAAGACGTCCCCAAGAGCAGCAAAACATCGAGTGTGTGGTGCTTTTGGAAAATGAATTAAAAGGCGTTTATTTGGCGAGTCCGGATTTTAAATCCATTCAACCTGTTAAATTATCGTATGAAATCATTGACCACGAACAGGGAAGGGCGGTGAAATTTTCGATTCCTCGTTTGTCGATCTGGGACATGATTTATATCGAGTGGGAAGGGTAATTAACAAAGTCCAAAGGAGTTGACCAAATGAGCAAAAAAAGATTGATGTTTTTGGTGAAACTGTCCGCTGTTTTGTTGATTGTCATGTCATTTTTACCTATGCATTCATCTGTGAAGGCTGCTGGATCGAATAATGTGAGTATTGGTGACGTTTACACTGGCAAAGCAAGGTATAATCCATCCGATTCAGTGACAATCACGGTTGAGTTAGAAAACCAGAATAGCTTTTCTTGGTCAGGGGACGTAAATCTTAATATCTCACATTTGGAAACCAGTGTATATTCTGAGGCGAAAAACGTTTCGTTGTCACCAGGTCAAAGTAAAGCGGTGAATTTCACTTGGACAACCCCCAACACTGATTTTCAAGGTTATTTTGTTGAGGTTACAGCGGGTTCTTCAAAAGGTTATACGGCTGTTGATGTTTCCAGTGATTGGACAAGGTATCCCCGTTATGGTTTTTTAAGCGAATTTGCCCCTAACGAAACGTTACAAGAAAGTCAAAACAAGGTAAATAAATTGTCTCGTGATTATCACATTAACGCTTGGCAATTTTATGATTGGATGTGGCGTCACGATAAATTCATTAAACGTTCAAATGGTCAAATTGATTCAACCTGGATGGATCTATTTAATCGTACGATCTCATGGAAAACAATTGAAAATCAGATTGATGCCGTTCACAATGTGAACGGCAATGCAATGGCATATGCAATGGGTTATGCGGCTCGAGAAAATTATGACCAGTTCGGAATTCAACCGGAGTGGGGGATTTACAAGGACAGCCAAGCGATTACCCAATTTAATGTTGATTTTCATAATGGAAAATACCTGTTTTTATTTGATCCGCAAAATCAAGATTGGCAGAATTATATATTACCGGAATATCTCGATGCGGTGAATTCAGCCGGTTTTGATGGGATTCATGTAGATCAAATGGGGCAGCGAAACAATGTTTATGATTACTATGGAAATCCAATAGATTTGGCTGAACGATTTTCACCTTTTTTAAACAAGGCCAAGTCACAGTTAACGTCAAATAACAGTAACAAAGACTTTATAACATTTAACATTGTTGATGGTACAGTCGATGGTTGGGCAGAAAAAGCTGTAGCCAAAAATGCAAATGTTGATTTTTTGTACAGCGAGATTTGGTTTAAATCAAACAACTATATCGATCTTAAAAACTATATTGAGCAGTTACGGGATCTTTCGAACAATAAGGAAGTCGTATTAGCCGCTTACATGAATTATAAGGAAAACACCGGTCCACATTATGAAGCGGAAGATGCGGCATTAGTAAATGTAGCAGTTGATACGGATCATTTAAATTATACAGGTACAGGTTTTGTCGATCAATTTGCGGAACAGGGGGACAAGGTAACATTTACAATAAATGCTGTCGAAGATGGGGAATATGCTTTGGTTTGGCGCTTTGCCAATCGTACCGGAAGCAATGCTACGAGAAACCTATACATTGACGGGGAGATGGTTACCACTGTCAACTTTGCACACTTTTCAAGCTGGGATACATGGTCACATGACAATTATAATAACGTGAAATTGGATAAAGGCATGCATGAAATAACGCTTTCCTATGATTCTGGTAATACCGGAGCGATTAATTTAGACAGCTTGACACTTGGCACCTTTGACAAAGACTCAGTATTATTGACTGATGCTGCCATTTCCGCAAGTGGTGCTACCCATATTGAATTAGGTGGAAACAACCGTATGTTGGCTCATGAGTATTATCCAAATACTAGCAAGGTGATGAGGAACGGTTTGAAAGAAGGGCTTCAGGACCATTACAACTTTATCACCGCCTACGAAAATCTATTATTTGATAAAAATGTGATTCCAAATGACTCGGGTAATCAATTTATCAACATTGCCGGAGAGGCAACGAGTGGGGATGCCGGTGCTGATACAATTTGGACAATATTCAAAAGAAATGATGATTACGACATTTTCCATTTGATTAATCTGACCAATAATGACACCAAATGGAGAAATGAAGCAGCTTCTCCAACGATTAAGACCAATTTGTCAACAAAGATTTACATTGGCGGACACGAAACAATTTCAGACGTTTATCTTGCTTCACCTGATATAAAAGGCGGTAAAACTCAAGAATTGTCCTTTACAACAGGTAGCGATACAAACGGCAAATATGTGTCTTTTACCGTTCCGTCTCTAGAATACTGGGATATGGTTTACATGAAGCGCAGCTTCAGCACACCGCAGGATAATATTTATGAAGCCGAAGATGAGGTCTTGAGCAACGTTGCTGTGGATATGGATCATGCTGGATATACCGGCACAGGTTTTGTCGATCAATTTGCTGAAACAAATGATGGCGTTTCCTTTACGGTTAAGGCGTCAACCGATGGTGATTATGCATTAAGATTCCACTATGGTAACGGCGGCAGCGACGCGTCACGTGACGTGTATGTGGACGGTGAATATGCAGGAACTGTTCAGTTTGACAATACGGGAAGTTGGGATACTTGGGATTACGGAGAATTAACCGTTCATCTGACGCCCGGTTACCATTCTATTGTCCTATGGTATAACGGATCAAACACAGGGGCGATCAATCTGGACCACCTTGATTTGGACAAAACCTATATCTGGCAATTTGATCGTCAAATTAATACTGTGCCCGCCGGTTATCGCATTACTTTCAGGGTTGGGCAAGATGGCTGGGTTCATTGGGGAAAGAATGGTTGGAACAATGTGAAAGATTCCGGATTCGTCTCAAACGGTTCCAATGATGCAAGTTTGGGCTATGAGACTTCGATAGGGCCATTTTCGGCCGGTACGACAGTCGATTTCACCTTCCTGTGGGACGATAATCAAAATGATATTAAGGAATACGATGTAGACCGCTGGGAAGGTCAGGATTATCATATTTCGGTTGAGTAATGTGGAGTGAAGTGAAAGATTCTCAATAAAATTTTCATATTTTTGTGGGACAGTTATTATTTCTGCTCTACAAAAACAGAAATGAATAGGAGGCATTTTGGAATGAAACGGACGTTACGGAGAAAATTACTTTTTCCTGTCTTTGCCGTTGTCATAGCTCTATCTTCACTCCTTGTTTCAACACAACACAACAGTCAAGCTGCAACCGGGACCCAACCAACCGGTCAATCTGCAACTAGTCTCTACATGTCTAACTGGAAAGATTCTGTCTATCTCTGGATGGCCAGCCAACTGGCACAGACCGATAATGGCAATTACGGGCCACGAATCGGGGAGATGCGAATTGCGGATGATTATGCGACAAATCAAATCAATGATTATTCATCTTTTTTTCGTGATGAAACCAATGGTGTGAAATACAACCAGCCCCATAACTTCGCATCACAAGCCTATTATGATGAACAAGGAATTCTTCACACGAAATATCTGGATTATAACGGGAGTCAGCTCCCCATTCAGATTGAGAAAGACTTTGCCATGGTTCCGAATGAAGACTTTTTGATTGCAAAATTTACCTTTACGAACCCTCAGGCGAGCCCTATTGATTTTAACTTACTGGAACAAATTCATGTCAATAACAAATCCAAAGGTGGGGCAAATAACGTCCATCATGCTTGGTATGACGGTTCTCGTAATACGATGTTTGTTGATATGACAAGTTCCGGGCAATATTATATCGCCTTGGGTGCTTTTCAGCAGACAGATGGTTATCAAGTAGCGGATGATACAGAGTCAGATTTATCACGAAATGATGTCGCATCATGGTATACGTTTGATAACAATGGAACCGTGAAAAATAACAACGAGGTATATGCGGTGGACACGAGTATCGCTTTTCAGGACTTAGTAACGATTCCCGCAAATGGTTCTGTTTCGGTTGCTTTTGTTGCTACCGTGCAAAAGACTTTAACCGACGCTGAAAATGCCGTTGACATGGCATTAGATCAAACAGCAGATTATTGGTTCACCCAAACGACCAATGCTTATACCGATTGGTTAAACAGCGGAAAGAGTGTACAGTTCAACGATGGAGGAATCAATAAGGCTTATAAACGATCCCTTGTCACAATCAAAAATGCGATTAACCCAACTTATGGGGCCACCCCGGCTACAACCAATCCGATTGCTTATGGGTATAAAGTATGGATTCGTGACTCGGCCACAACAGCGATGATATTAGATCAGGCCGGCTTCCATGAAGAAGCCGAGAAATACTGGTATTGGCTGCAGGACAGACAGGAGGCCAATGGCACATTTAAAACGACGTTTAATTATTGGACAAACGCTTATATGCCTTTTGTTGAACCAGAACATGATTCGATCGGGATTTTCCTTGTGGGGGCCTGGAAACATTATCAGTTGACCGGGGATACAACATTTTTAAATAATATATGGGACAGTTATCGGCAATCAGCTGATTTTATCTGGTCAAACCTTGGGTCTGATCCATACGGTTTCGGTGAACCCGATGCTAGTATATGGGAAGAAGATATTGAATACAACGCGTTCACTCAAACTCTCTACGTGGCTGGACTCGATGCTGCCCAACGCATGGCAAGAGCGAAGGGGTTATATGATTTAGCCGATTTGTATAATGGAGCAGCTAGTAAAATACGTTCCAACATTCAAAAATCTGATACATGGAATCCACCGGGATTGTGGAATATTGACGGGGGATATTACAATCGTGCTGTGAGAACAGATGGTACGCCAAGAACGTTGGTAGATGCGTCATCGGATGCCTTAATGGTATATGGTGTAATTGATTCCAATTCTTCCAGGGCAAAAAGCCACATCAATACCGTTAAATCCTATCTGCAGCATGATAATTATGGGATTGCCCGATACGATGGAGATACCTTTTATTATACGGCTCCCTATAGCCCCGCCGGTAATGAAGCCTTAAGTGACGAACCGTCGTGGCCCCAGATGAGTTCTTATGTAGCGTTGTATCATATTTATCGGGGAGAAAAATCAACGGCTCTGCAATATTTGAAATGGATGGTTTCTCGTATGGGGGTAGGCTATATGCCGCAAGGGGAAGCTGTATCCCGAATAACACTTAAACCGATGCCAAGTACCATGGTGGAGCCTGTGACTGCTGCATGGTTTGTTGTGACAGCTTTAACTTACGAAGGGAAGGCGGATTTGCGGGTCATTCCTCCGCAATCCAATGCAGGAGCTTACAAAACTATTAATGTAACAACTAATGTGGGGAACGATTTGTCACAATGGAATAATGTACCGTATTATTTGGACAAACAAGGAGACAGTGTTTCAAGTTCGGGTGATACGGATATTGGTAAAGTCTATGTATCCAATGATGCAAATAATTTATATGTGCGAATCAAAAATACGAGTGGAACTCTGTCAACCTATGACACGCCACCTCGTTTCGCGATAATGGTCTATGCCGAAGACTTCAAAACGGGGACGAATGAGGCGTCAAATAAAGGCATTTACGGCGGGAGTCTGGATCGTCCAATGCAGTACATGGTGGGACGTTGGAGCGACTCCAATGATTTTGCCAAGTTTCGTGTGAACAACGGCACATGGACATTTGATCATTTTATTTCGGATGGGACAAAACCACAGTGGGACCCCAACACGGGGAATATAGAGATGGTTATTCCATTATCAGAATTGTCCAGTACAGGTGCTGTAGAAACAAATGATTTCAGCAATTTGAACATTGTGTTAGTTCGGCAGGACCCTGTGACATTAAACTGGTCACAAGATGATTTAACTGCTCTTCACTATCGGATCACAACTTCAGGTCAACAATGGTTTTACGGAAATGTTGAGTGAGTTTCAGGCTGCCGAACCGGCAGCCTTTTTGTATTTGGGACATTTATTGCATCATGTTCCCCTGATTCGGGAATTGCTGGGTTTTTTCATTGGAGAATTTCTGATAATCCTGTTGCAGTTGTTGGGGTTCGGAAGCTTTCAGGCTGTACCAGCCTTTTTGAAACATTAAATTGAACAGGTTGCGCTGGCAATCCTGGGTTTCGTTGAAAACCGTTTTAATGTCACGGTACAACATTTCATGGCTCATTTCATTTAAAGCCGTCGAATAGGCTGCTGTCATATATTTTTCTGTAGCCAGCACATCGTTCGCAAAGTCACGGTCGTTCATTTGTGGTGTTGTCGGTACATTGGTTTTCGGGTTTTGAATTTGATTTTGATTCGGCAATGTGAAATCTCCTTTTATGCATTTGTATTGGGCTGAGTTTGATTGGCGTTTTGAAAGTGTTGCAAGATAAGGTCATAGTGGCGTTCATGCATTTGGCATGCTTGTGTCAATGCATTCTGGATGTCCGGATCCTGGCATTGCCCGGCAAAGAAATTCGTCTTCTTGATGGCGCCCATGTTCCAGTGCAGTATGTCTTCCAGATAAGAATGGTCCTTTGTTGTAATCACATTGGGTGGTTGCGGCATCGCGTTTTGTTGCTGTTGCGGATTCGATTGCGGTTGCAAGTTATGTCCTCCTTTGTCAATTTCCTTCAATTCTTTTCTGCCTTAGGTTGTGTTGTTTACCGGGTTTTATTCAGGCTTCGTTTTAAAGCTGTGTTGTATTTTTTCATCCAAATTCGGTGAGGATCCCCCATCTTAGCTGGCATAACGGGAAATAAAGAAAGAATCGATTTCCTTATTGATCACTACGGGTGAATCATTGAATGTGTGATATTATGATAATGAAAGGGGGTGAAAATATAGATCCGCTTAACAGACAAAGCAGAAATGAAGCCTGCAAACGAACAAGAGATTTGTAATCCAAAAAATGAAAATTCATCGCCGGGCTTGCATCCCTGTCTCCTGTCTCCTGTATCACGTGTCACACAAAGATCTATTGCAAGCATCGTTACATAAGAAACCTAACGATTCCTCGCTTATCCTATTATTTGAATCCGAAAAGGGCACATGCGCTCTTGAAAAATGGTTATTAAAGGGTAATAACCCCATCCTTGGTTCTTCAAGATTTCTTTGTTTACATTGAATTGACAGACTAAGGAATGGAGACGGGCAGAAGTGAATGAGGATGTTACATGAGGGTTTTCGGAATAGCAGAAAATGAAAAAGGGAGGATAAGCCGTGAATCTGAATCTTGAAACCGGTACAGTGATCAGTCTTGTGATTTACATGGTTGCCATGTTGGCAATTGGATATTGGTCCTATAGAAGAACTACCACTCTTACGGACTATATGTTGGGAGGACGCGGGTTGGGGCCGTGGGTAACCGCGCTTTCAGCTGGGGCTTCCGACATGAGCAGCTGGATGGTTCTCGCTTTACCTGGCGCTCTTTACACTACGGGGTTGTCAAGTGCATGGATTGCTATCGGCCTGACAATCGGTGCCTACGTCAATTACCTGGTGGTGGCACCTCGATTACGGAATTATACGGAAATCGCCAATGATTCGATTACCATTCCTGATTTTATGGAAAATCGTTTTGCGGACGGGACGAATATTTTAAGGCTGATTTCAGGTATTGTTATTCTTGTCTTCTTCACCCTATATGTAAGTTCAGGAATGGTCGGGGGTGGAAAATTATTTGACAGCGCCTTCGGGCTCAGCTATCATGCAGGCGTTTTTCTTATTGCTGCTATTGTTGTCGCCTATACTTTGTTTGGCGGGTTTCTTGCCGTCAGTACAACCGACTTTGTCCAAGGGTGTATTATGTTTATCGCCCTTGTGCTGGTTCCGTTTGTCACAATCACCCATATTGGCGGCGGTACGAGCGCTGCAATTGATTTGATTAACAGCGTTGATCCGACGCGTCTCAATTTATTTAAAGGGGCTACTACATTGGGGCTTATCGGTTTCTTCGCATGGGGACTCGGTTATTTCGGCCAACCCCACATTATCGTGCGTTTTATGGCGATTAAATCGGCGAAGGAATTAAAGGCTGCCCGCTATATCAATATTATATGGATGGCGATTGGGTTAATGGGAGCGATGGCAGTAGGATTGCTTGGTATTGCTTTCTTTGCCCAAAGCGGGAAGGAATTGGCTGATCCGGAAACGGTATTAATCAGGTTTGCCGATCTTTTCTTTAATCCTTATATTACCGGTTTTATTCTTGCAGCGATTCTTGCTGCTATCATGAGTACCATTTCCTCGCAGTTGCTCGTGACATCCAGTGCTGTAACGGAAGATTTTTACAAAACCTTTTTCCGTCGAGAGGCTACAGATAAGGAACTTGTTTTGGTTGGTCGTTTGGCTGTTCTGGCCGTAGCTATAGCCGCTGTGTTGCTTTCGATTAACCCGAATGAAACGATTTTGAACATTGTGGGGCAAGCGTGGGCAGGCTTTGGTTCTGCTTTCGGTCCTGTTGTTTTGTTGAGCTTGCATTGGAAAAGGATGACTAAATGGGGGGCGCTGGCCGGTATGGTAGTCGGAGGTATCACGGTTATTATATGGATTGTAACCGGACTGGGAGAGTATTTATACGAAATGGTTCCGGGCTTTATTCTCAGTCTTGCCGCTGTCATTATTGTCAGCAAATTAACGAAAGAACCGGAAGCGTCGATTATGAATCAGTTTGAGGAAATGGAGAAGAAGATGGCCGAATAAAAGCTTGTGTTTAGAGGACGACCTTTGGATGAAATAAATGATATAATAGTAAATGGAAAGCGTTTGCATAGGGGGTACACAAACATATGGAGCAATTGCTGAGAAATTTCTTTCTGTTTTTAGGCGGCAACCGACAATTGACCAAGCTTGCAAAGAAATACGGAATGAAATTAGGTGCGGATCGCTTTGTTGCTGGAGCAACATTAAAGAGTGCACTTTCAACAATCAAGGATCTAAATCATCAAGGTTTTTCGGTAACAATCGATCACCTGGGCGAGTTCGTTGACAATGAACAAGAAGCCAATGAAATGGGGGATCACTGCATTGAGGCTATTAACAGTATTGACGAGGAAGATTTGGACTCTCAATTATCCTTGAAGCTTACTTCCATGGGGCTCGATATCGACCGTGACCTGGCGGTGCGAAATATGAAAAGGATTCTTGATACGGCCAAGCAGCATGGCGTATTTATTACCATCGATGCCGAGGATTACGAGCATTGCGAGGCTACCCTTGATGTGTTCAAGGAATTGAAGGCGGAATACGATAACATCGGAACCGTGATTCAAGCATACCTGTATCGAACGATTGATGATATTGAGAATTTGAATCCGTACCATCCGAATCTTCGCATTGTTAAAGGGGCTTATAAAGAGCCGCCTGAGGTGGCTTTTCCGGATAAAAAAGACGTCGATGAAAACTTCAAAAATCTGATTCTTATCCATCTGCTAAGGGGAAATTATACTGCGATTGCTACTCATGATGATGAAGTGATTCGCTTTACGCAGGAGCTTGTAAAGAAACACAACATCCCGAAAGACCGGTTTGAATTTCAGATGCTGTACGGCATACGGCTCGAACGGCAGAAGGAGATTATTGACGAAGGTTATAAAATGCGGATTTATGTCCCATACGGTGAGGATTGGTATGGCTACAATATGCGAAGGCTTGCGGAACGCCCTGCGAACGTTGCATTTGTCGCCAAAGGTATTTTTGGAAAGTAATGTAGGGGGCCTGTAAGGCCTCTTTTTTTTTATGGGCACAACAATACGAAAACCAATAAAAAAATGTTATGGTAGTCATTAGGTAAACTGATAGAGAAAACGGAGGTAGGAAAATGAAATCATTGAAGTCCGTTGCGGTATTGTTAGTGCTGGCAATATTCGCGGCAGGGTGTGGCTCCGGAAATGGCGAGAGCGGGAAAATTGAGAAAGGTGGAAATGGAAAAAGCCAGTTTGCGGGGGAGGAATTGGCTGTATATGCTGCAGCCCATTTGACAGAAACTTTCTCCGAGATGGAAAAGGTATTTGAAAAAAAGACCGGCGCTGAGGTCACCATCAATTTCGCCGGCACTCAAACCCTACGAACCCAAATTGAACAGGGGGCGCCAGCTGATGTGTTTGCTTCGGCGAACCTGGGCCATATGAAGGCTGTAAAAAAACAAGGCTTTGTAGAGAAATACAAAACATTTGGTTATAACACGTTGACAGTTATCATTCCAAAGAGTAATCCGGCTGGTTTGAAGGATTTCAAAGACCTGGCCCAGAAAGATTATAAACTTGTAATGGGTGTCGACAATGTTCCGATTGGGATTTACACGAGACAAGTGCTTGCCAATGCCGCGAAAAAGTATGGTTCCGATTTCGAAAAGAAAGTCATGGACAATGTCGTTTCATTTGGCCCGAATGTCAAAAAGGTTGCGGGGAAAGTAGCGCTTGGAGCAGCAGACGCCGGATTTATTTATGTAAGCGGATTGACGCCGAGTGTAGAGAAAAAAGTCAAAACCCTTCAGATCCCGAAAAATATAAATGTCGTTGCGACAGATACGATTGCGGTTGTAAAAACCGGAGATCATCCGGAACTCGGGAAAAAGTGGATTGAATTTGTCATGTCCGAAGAAGGTCAACAGATTTTGGCTGATCATCACTTGATTCCGCTGGACGAGAAAAAGAAATAAGGGGAGATGCATAAGTGAAAGCATCACGAAGAATAGGAGCTGTACTTATAGCGGTCGCGGGCGCCATCATGATTGCGTTCCTGCTGCTTCCAATGATTGCGGTATATCTCGATATGGCACCCGGAAAGTTGTGGGAACAGTTGACGACACCGGTTGCTTTGAAGGCACTGCAATTAAGTGTGGTTACGACGTTTATTTCACTTGGCCTTATTTTATTATTCGGGACACCGTTGGCCTATTTTCTGGCCAATCATAATTTTCCGGGGAAACGAGTATTGGAAGTGTTGCTGCAGCTCCCCATCGTTATACCGCCGGCGGTGGCGGGTGTCGGCCTTTTGCTGGTTTTCGGCCGTTTTGGCCTCATCGGGCAGTGGTTATCCGGAATGGGCATTGACATTGCCTTTACCGCCGCCGCGGTTGTCATGGCACAAAGTTTTGTGGCAGCTCCGTTTTACATACAAGGGGCGCGTACTGCTTTTTCCAGTATAGATCCGGCGCTTGTTTCGGTTTCAAGGACACTCGGTGTCTCGAAAACGAAGACGTTTTTCAGAGTTGTGCTGCCGTTGTCGTTACCGGGCTTGATTTCGGGAGCGGCACTGAGTTGGGGCAGGGCCTTAGGCGAATTTGGTGCGACAATCATGTTTGCCGGGAACCTGCCCGGTAAAACCCAGACGTTACCGTTGGCCATTTATTCAGCCATGCAGTCGAATCTCGGGGTGGCGATCGCCATATCTGCGCTGTTGATCACGGTAGCTTTTTTCCTTTTATTATTGGTGAAGTTGGCTGAATTGTGGCCAAAGTTGAAGAGGAAATCCCGGAAAAAAGGGGGAACCCGCGATGCTCAGTTGCAACATTCATAAACCGCTCCGTGATTTTGAGCTGGACATGGACTTTTCACTGGAAAATGAAACACTCGTGATTGTAGGGCACAGCGGTTGTGGCAAAAGCACGACCTTAAAGCTGATAGCCGGTTTGATGGCTCCTGAAGAAGGCCGGATTACGGTGGGCGGACGGACCTTTTTTGATCATAATGAACGGGTGAATGTTTCGCCGGAAACGCGAAAAACAGGATTTGTCTTTCAAAATTATGCGTTGTTTCCCCACTTGTCGGTTTTCGAGAATGTTTCTTATGGCTTGGATGGGCAAAAAATGTCCAAGTCGGAAAAGGCTTCAAAAGTCCAAGGTATGCTGGAAGCGTTGAATATCCCGCATTTGATCGACAGCATGCCATCTGATTTGTCCGGCGGTGAGCAACAGCGTGTCGCTCTGGCACGGTCGCTTGTTCTGGATCCGGATGTATTGCTTTTGGATGAACCCCTGTCGGCCCTGGACGTCACAACACGCGGAAGGGTTAGGCGTGAATTGAAAAAGACGCTGGCTGCTTTAGAGATTCCAAAGATTATCGTGACACATGATTATGAAGATGCGATCAGCCTTGGAGACCGCATTCTGGTAATGGATAAAGGCCATGTAATTCAGGAAGGTACGGCAAAAGAATTACTTACTTCTCCCCGGTCGCCTTTCGTAGCGGATTTCAGCGGAACCAACTTTTTTTCCGGCAAAGCGCTTGGTGATGATGGCGGGGTGAAAGTAGGGGAGAAGGAAGAGGTTTTGCGGACGATAACAGAGGTTGAAGAAGGCCGGCTCTCCGTCATGATTTATCCTTGGGATATCGAATTGACGAAAGAGAAACCGGCAGATGAAGGAATGAATGTATTGAAAGGCGAAGCCGTGAATATTCTTTCCTATGGAAATCGGGCACGGATTGAGATTGAAGGCGGGTTGCCGTTGACAGCGGAAATTCCTGCGAAAACGCTGGAGCAAATGGGGCTTAAGGAGCAGGAAACGGTTTATGCGGTTATTGATCCTGTCGCGGTTCAAGTATTGGAAAATGCTCAGGAGGTGGTATAATGGCTGAAAAGAAAATCATCGATGTTCGGGATCAGAGCGAATACAATCAGGAGCACATTCCCGGTGCGGAGTCGATTCCGGTTTCGGACATCGAAGAACGCCATACAGAATTGAAAAAAGATGATGAAATCATAGTTGTGTGCAACCGCGGCGGACAACGCAGCAGCAAGGCCGCGGAAATTCTACGTGAAAAGGGCTATGAGAAAGTCGAGATTTATGAAGGTGGAATGGCGGCATGGAAAGAAGGGAAGTAACCATATGAACCTGAACAAAATCCGCGCCTTCCTTTCGGTTATCGACAAAGGAAGTTTCTCTGAGGCAGCTGAATATTGCGGGCGATCACAGCCGGCGATCAGCCAACAAATCAAAAGCCTGGAAGAAGATCTTGGCATCGCGTTACTGGATCGTTCTTACTCCGCTGTTCAACCCACACCGGCGGGAAATTATGTCTACAAAATGGGACGACAGCTATTGGATCAGTGGGAGGAGATTGAGAAAGGGGTTCACGCTTTTCAAGGCACATTGACGGGAGCATTGAAAGTCGGAGCCAGCACAATCCCCGGTGCGTATCTGCTCCCTCACTGGATTGGGCAATTTCACCAACTGTATCCGAAAGTCGCCCTGACAATTGAAAGCGGTGATTCACGAGAGATTCTTTCACAATTACACAATCGCCAGGTCAATGCTGCCATTGTCGGCTCAAAACCTGACTCTGCAAATCTGATATCCCGTCCTGTAGTAGACGATTCTCTTGTATTGATTTCCTGCAAAGGCCATCCGGTCGCTTCCAGTTATGCGCAGGATCCGTGTGATTTGGTTGACTATGATTTTGTCATTCGCGAAGAAGGATCGGGTACCCGAAAGGCGATGGAAGAGGGATTGGCCCGTTGCGGTTTACAGGTTTCCGATTTAAATGTAGCGGCAAGGCTAAGCAGTACAGAGGCATTGATTGGCGCTGTTGAACAAGGATTGGGTATTAGCTTTGTTTCAAAATTGGCGGCAACGCCCGCCGTCCAAGCCGGGCGCGTGGAATTGGTTTCTGTCATCGAGCCTTTTAGCCAGACCTTTTATTTCTCTTGTTTGAAAAGCCGCCAGGAAGACCCGCTTATCAAGGCATTTACATCAGTGATTTTTGACCAGGAGAGGGAATAGGATATAATCTGTTCGGTCCATTTCCGCCATTAGCGGGAATGGTTTTGTTTTTTATAAAAAGCTACTGTCTCCTCAGCCATTTTTAATATTTCATTGTGCAATCCATGGGGTTCTATAATCTTGATTTGATCTCCAAGGCCCAAAATGTATTCCTGTGCCTCCAACTTCGTATCAAAGGAAAGTTTGACCGGTGTCCATCTCCCGTTATTCGGATTCCCCGTTTCATGAACCTGTACAAATCTTCCGGTAAATTTCAACCGTGGCAGAATAGACGATTGGACCTCTGCATGCACTTCATATTTCGGCAAATTTTGAATGAAACGCTTTGTCGAAGACGTCCAATATTGAACAAGATCGAAATCCTCCGGCCTTTCAAATGTTTCTTCGGTTAAGGTTGCAGACTGAATTCGTGACACTCTGTAGTTCCGGATGTTGCCTTTCGCTGAAGCGATGAAATACCAGGTCCCGCCTTTTGCGACAAGTCCCAACGGTCCAACTCTCCGGTCTATTTTTTCGCCGTCTGCCCGTTCATAGGAAATTTGCAGCTTGTTGTTCGACCACACTGCTTCTTTTAAAATTTCGAAGGAAGCGATTTTTTCTTGTGATTGCCGCCATGTGCTTGTGTCAATGTGGATCCGGTTCCAAACCTCCTCAGCATTATGGCGATAGAGAGAGGGCAGTGCAGCCAACAATTTGTTTCTGGCGTCTTCAGCCGTCCGTGTTAATCCAAGATCCTCCAGCAATTGTCCTGATGGCGCAACAAATAAGGCCTGAATTTCAGATTCCTTCAAGCCCGTCAGGTTTGTTCGGTATTCCTCAAGTAAACGCCATCCGCCACCTGCACCTCGTTCGGCAAGAACAGGGATGCCTGCGCTGCTCAGAGCTTCCATGTCTCGATGAATTGTCCGTTCCGAAACCTCCAGTTTCTCTGCCAACTGCCCGGCGGTCATCCGCCCCTTGGACTGCAACAATAATAAAATAGATACAAGCCGATCTGCCCGC
>DASVCO010000122.1:0-4592 GCA_036381575.1 Caryophanales bacterium | reverse complement strand
GGACGACCAACAGGACCATAAAAAATTGATGTGTTTTCTTTTTGACTTGATTCACCCAATCAACCTCTCTTCATTTTATTTGGATTTATGTTTGCCTTCTTTACGATAGGTGATTCGTCAGGATTTTTCAAGTTTCGGCATTAAGCTGGTACTGTGTTGCGGCTGTAATCTGGCCTTCGGATCCAGATAAGCCTTGACATTACTGATTGCTGTCGGTGCTTCCCCGAATCCCGTGGCAATCAGCTTAACTTTTCCTTCATACGTTGTAACGTCTCCTGCCGCGAAGATTCCTTCGATGTTTGTTTCCATTGTTTTGTCTACGACAATCGAGTTCTTCTCGATCTGCAAACCCCAATCCTTGATTGGCCCGAGGGAGGAGATAAATCCGTAATTTACAATGACATCGTCAACTTTATATTGTTCCAGTTTGTCTCCTTTTGATTCCTGTATGACGATTTGTTGAATGCGCTCGTCATTTCCGATAATTTCGGTCGGCGTGAAAGGAGTCAAGATCTGGACGCTTGATTGTTGCAACTTCTCAATACTGTGTTCGTGTGCCCGAAACTTATCACGCCGGTGGCACAGTTTCACGTTGTTCGCGATTGGTTCAAGCATTAACGCCCAGTCTACCGCCGAGTCACCGCCGCCGCAGACAAGCACATCTTTGTCGGCAAATTGATTCAGATCGTCAATAAAATAATGGAGGTTCCGGCCTTCGTATTTTTCCGTATTGTCCAGTTTTAAACGTCGCGGTTGAAAAGCGCCGACACCGGCCGTAATCAAAATTGTTTTGGAGTAATGCACCCCTTCATCTGTAAAAAGGGTAAAAAGGCCATCGTCATTTTTCACAACATTTTGTACGGTTTGATTTAATGCGATATCTGGATTAAACAGCTTCGCCTGTTCCTCTAGTCGGTCGATGAGTTCTTGTCCACTTATTTTCGGGAATCCGGCCACATCATAAATATCCTTTTCGGGGTATAAGGCGGAAAGCTGCCCGCCGAGTTGGGGCATGCTTTCGATAACTTTGACCTTCAATTGGCGCATTCCGGCATAAAAAGCGGCAAACAGCCCGGTAGGGCCGCCGCCGATAATGGTCACATCGTAGATGTCTCGTTCAGACATACGCTCACACTCCTTTCGGGAAGAAGGATTTATATTTCAAATACGCCTCTGCGTATTTGTGCCCAGATTTTCATCGCGTTTTTACGCGATATCTTCGTCTGAAAAATCTGTGGCATCCGCCGGAGGCTTTAACTTTATCCAGATTTTTGCTGGATAAAGTTAAAACCAGCCTACTGGTTCCGGGTTTGTGTTGCGATAAATGTGTTTGACTTCGGTGTATTCCTCAAGCCCTTGTTTCCCAAGTTCACGGCCGATTCCGGATTGCTTGTATCCGCCCCAGGGTGCTTGTGCGAAGTAGGGGTGGAAGTCATTAATCCAGACAGTGCCCATTCGAAGCCGGGCAGCCATCCGTTCCGCTTTAGAGATATCCTCCGTCCAAACGGCACCGGCAAGGCCGTAAATCGTGTCATTGGCCAGACGGGCGGCCTCATGCTCATCTGTGAATTTTTCAACTGTCAGAACCGGCCCGAATACTTCTTCCTGAATAATTCGCATATCCGAGCGGCATTCAGTGAAGAGGGTAGGCAAGTAGAAAAATCCGTTTTGCAGTTCCGGATCTTCCGGGCGTGCGCCGCCAATAACCAGTTTTGCTCCTTCATTTTGGCCGATTTCTACATATTTCTCGACCTTTTCACGATGTTCTGCCGAAATCAGAGGCCCAGACTGAGTTTCTTCGTTAAAACCGTTGCCGAGTTTGATTCGCTTAATGCGCTCAACCAGCGCTTCCACAAATTCGTCGTGAATTGAATCCTCGACTAACAGACGGGCTCCGGCTGAACAGACCTGGCCGGCATGGAAGTAAACGGCGTTCAATGCCTGATCAACACTTGTTTCAAAATCACTGTCGGCGAAGACGATGTTCGGATTTTTTCCGCCAAGCTCCAGGGCAATCTTCTTCACGTTGCGGCTTGCGGTTTGCATGATTTTCTTCCCGGTTTCAATCCCGCCGGTAAAAGAAATCAGGTCGACATCCGTGTTCTCCGTCAATTCATTGCCTACTGTTGCACCTGCTCCGAGTACAAGATTGACAACGCCAGCCGGAAAACCGGCTTCTTCCATGAGTTCTGTCACCTTCACGGTGGTGAGGGGCGTAATTTCACTCGGCTTCATCACGATTGTATTTCCGGCAGCCAGAGCAGGGGCGATTTTCCACGCCGCCTGCAAAAGCGGGTAATTCCATGGTGTAATTTGGCCGCACACGCCGACCGGCTCCCGTACAACTTTGCTCTCACTGTCAGGAATCGGAGATTCGACGATTTCGCCGCCGTCCTTATCGGCCAACCCGGCGAAATAGCGGAATACGCCGGCAATGTCATCCATATCCGCCAGACTCTCGGTCAAGGTTTTTCCGGTATCGAGCGTTTCCAGTTCCGCGAGTTCTTCCCGATCCCGCTCAATGAACTCGCCAACCTTGAGTACAAGGCGTCCGCGTTCACTAGCAGGCGTGTCACGCCATTCGCTGCGATCAAAAGCCTTCCTGGCGGCCGCTATAGCCAAACGGGCATCTTCTTCCACACCTTCCGCCGCGGCCGCAATGGTTTCCTGGTTATAAGGGTTGATAATTTCCCTTGTTTGCCCGGATTTTGCTTCAACCCATTCGCCGTTGATATACATTTTTTTTAGGTTCATTTGATATCCCACCTGTTGTCACTTTATTTCGAGACGATCACGTTGTCATCTTCAATGGACACTTTAAAGCTTGGGAGGCGGCGGCTCGGGTCAACCAGCATGCGCCCCTCATTTTTGATGTCGTATTCCCGGCCGTGCCATGGACAACGAAGGATTTCGCCTTCTCTTTCATAACGGTATTCTCCCGGCGTATCGGTCTTGGCAGTGGCTCCGCATATCGCTCCTTCCGACATCGGAGCGCCCTGATGAACACAACTGTTTGAAAAGGCATAGAACTCGCCATCAGGGGTTCGGCATACCACAACAGGGATACGCCCCAGATTGGTTCTCAGTTTTTCACCGGGTTGAAGTTCTGTTTTTTTACAAACCACTTGTTTCATTATGCATTCCCTCCTTTGATATCCGGTATTTTCGGATAGAAGGCATTCGCATTTTCATAAAATATTTTTTGGCGCAATGATTCATCAAGAGAAGGCAGCGCCCGTGTCGGGGAGTCATAATCCCAATGCGGGTAATCCGTTGAAAAACAGATCATATCCTCCGAACCCATTTGGTCGACGTATTGCATGAATTCTTTTTTCGACATTTCTTCCATGGGTTGTGTTGTGAAACAAATGTGTTCCTGGACGATGCGGCTCGGCATTCTTTTTACCCACGGAACCTCGTGGCGAAGGTCTTTATACTGCTGATCCATCTTTCTCATCAGATGGGGAGCGTACGTAAATCCGCCTTCGATCATCATTAGTTTCAGGTTCGGAAATTTATCAAACACCCCGTTGAAAATCAGATTACTGATCTGGATCATGTGTGAAGTCGGAATCATGGTGTGCCACTCGATAAAATAACGCGGCCATTTCCCGAAGTGTGTCGGCGGTTCGTTATGATGCATGCCGATCATCAAGTTATTTCGTTCGGCTGCTTCAAAAATCGGATGGTAGTACGGATCTCCCCACAGAATGTCATCGATTGGCAGCAAGATCTGCGCCATTTTGGGATGAGAACCGACTCGATCAATTTCACGCGCGGCTCCTTGCGGATCCTGGCCAGCTATTTGGACAGAACCATAAAGGCGATCATCTTTCTCCAGCCAATTTTCGATTTGCCAATTGTTATATGCTGTGGATAGGGCAGTCGCCATCTCGTACCAACCGTGCATTGACGATGGGGAAGGATCGAGAGCACCTGTCAGGATGCCGTAATTGTGACCAATGTCATCAAGCAGCTGTTTCTGCATAAACTCTAGATCACTTCCTGCGGGGCGTCCGTCTGGAACCCGGGCATCCGCCCGATCCACACCTGCGATGGAAGGTTGCGTATAAGGCATGTGTTTCTCCTGGAGCCAATGACAATCTGTGATATATCTCTTCCACGGATTATCCAGATAAGGAATCAAGTCATTATAAACGGCGCGTTCATGAATGTCAGTATCAATCAGGCGCCGGTCTTTTTGCGATTTCGTTTGTTTTTGTTCAACCATTTCGAGACCTCCTTGCGTTCAGATAGGTCAATGCGCATTTGACGAAATATAGTATAACAAGCCCATTTTTCTCCGACAAACCCGATCTGTGGCATTCAGTGGCCTCAGTGCAGCTCAGTAACGCTCAGTGAGCGTCAGTAAAGCTCAGTGGTAAAAATGGACTTTTTTTCGGATTTGGGCGAGGTTGTTGGATCATAAGTGAAGGGAAACCCTTATATTTGGGGTTCTTCGCAGCTTTCGTTGGGGTCGAAAGCAGGACTTTTCAAAATGGTGTTGTTTTTGTATAGAATTCTTACTATAATGAAATCAACTGGTCCTACCGGTTGGACAAATAACAATTCGTGAGGAAAACTTCTTATTG
>DASVCO010000121.1:0-2390 GCA_036381575.1 Caryophanales bacterium | reverse complement strand
AAGGTCTGGCTCAAGTAAGTGATGTTGACATTCGGGTCCTGCGCAACGGACACCCATGAACCCTGTCAGGTCCGGAAGGAAGCAGCAGTAAGTGGGCTCCTCCGTGTGCCGCGGGAGTGCCCGAATCGAGTTAACTGCTTGGGTACGCTTATGGACGGTTTGACCAACAAAAGGTGCACGGCATACATAATATCAGAGGTCAGAAGTTAAAGGCCGGAAAATAAGACTCCGCTCCATGCGAGCGGGTTTTTTTATATTCTTAAATCGTTTATAATAAAGATGGAACTTTAGCGAAAAGAGGGTATGGGATGAGTTATCAGGCGCTTTATCGGGTTTGGCGTCCGCAGACTTTTGCCGACGTTATTGGCCAGGAACATATTACGAAAACACTGCAAAACGCTTTGTTAAAAGAGAAATCGTCCCATGCTTATTTGTTTACGGGGCCTCGTGGTACAGGCAAGACGAGTGCTGCCAAGATTATTGCCAAGGCTGTGAACTGTGAAAAGGCGCCAACGGCTGAACCCTGTAATGAATGTTCGGCTTGTCTGGGGATTACGGATGGCTCGATTTCTGATGTGATTGAAATCGACGCGGCTTCGAATAATGGGGTAGATGAGATTCGCGATATTCGTGATCGAGTAAAATATGCCCCGAGCGCCGTCCGTTACAAGGTTTACATTATTGACGAGGTTCATATGTTGTCACAGGGAGCGTTCAATGCCCTGCTGAAGACGCTTGAGGAACCTCCGGAGCATGTGCTGTTCATCCTGGCGACAACGGAACCACACAAGATTCCGTTGACCATCATTTCGCGTTGCCAACGTTTTGATTTTCGCCCGATTGCGGGTTCAGCGATTGTTGAACGGCTGAAGAAAATTATTGCGGCTAATGAGACCGAGGCGAATGAGGAAGCCTTGAAATTGGTGGCGCAAGCCAGTGAAGGCGGAATGCGTGATGCGCTGAGCTTGCTCGATCAGGTGTTGTCCTTTGGCGACGGTACGGTTTCGATTGATGATGTTCTGGCCGTGACAGGCTCAGTCTCCCGGGAATTTCTCGCTGATGTCACACAGGCGATTGCGGAAAGGGATGCTTCACGGGGGATTCAGGCGATTGGCTCGTTAATCGAAAAAGGTAAGGATCCGGTTCGTTTTTTGCAGGATTTGATTTTTTATTACCGTGATCTCTTGCTGTATCAGACGTCATCCGGTCTTGAGAACGTGTTGGAACGCGCCAAGGTGGACGATCATTTTCGCCATCTTGCCGAAACCGTGGAGAAAGCGGACATTTATCGTATTATTGAGACTTTGAATGCCAGCCAGCAGGAAATGAAGTGGACCAATCACCCGCGGATATTTCTGGAGCTTTCTATTGTAAAGCTGTGCCAGCCGGATTCGGGATTGCAAAAGACAGACCCCCAGCCAAGGGGAACGGCCGAACAGCCGCAACCGGATTCATCGCTGGTGGACCGGATCCAGAAGCTTGAGGGCGAACTGCAGCAATTGAAAAGGCAAGGGTCGGCTCAACAGCAAACAGAAGCCCCCGCTCCAAAGGAAAAACGGCGTCCGACCGGGACGTCCAACCGTGGAGTTAAGATTGAAACCACACGGATCAAGAATTTACTTGATGAAGCATCGAAACAGAACCTGCAACAGTTAAAGGCACAGTGGGGAGACATCATGGAGAAGATCCGCAAGCAGAAAATCTCCGCCCACGCCTGCTTGATTGAGAGCCAACCGGTGGCTTGTTCCGAGAAATCATTTCTACTGGCTTTTAAGTATGATATCCATTGTCAGATGATTAATGAAGAGAAGCACCGCCAGGTCGTGGAACAGATAGTCGCTGAATCTTGCGGCAGCACGATGGAAATGCTGACGGTTCCCGCGGCTGAATGGGAGAAATTGAAGACTGCCTATATTCAGAAGCAACGGGGCGAGACGGAGGAAAATGGGAAAGAAGAGGAAGATCCGCTTGTGGCCGAGGCAAAGAAGCTGTTTGGCTCCGATTTAATTGAAATCAAAAAATAGAGATATGAAAGGATGGATGGAAAATGAAGGGCAACATGAACAATATGATGCGGCAAATGCAAAAGATGCAAAAGCAAATGGCAAAGGAACAGGAGCAATTAAAAGAGGAGAAGGTTGAGGGAACAGCCGGCGGCGGCATGGTGACCGTTATAGCCAGCGGAGAAAAGCAAATTCTTGATGTGAAAATTGACGAAGAAGCCGTTGATCCCGATGATGTGGATATGCTTCAGGATCTCGTGCTTGCCGCGACAAACGAAGCCTTGAAAAAGGTTGATGATCTGACGAATGAACGTCTCGGGAAATTCACGAAAGGCATGAATTTGCCGTTCTAGCCTTATCCAGCTGAAGTTTTCCGCTTATATAAGT
>DASVCO010000120.1:0-13271 GCA_036381575.1 Caryophanales bacterium | reverse complement strand
AACAACGGGAAATGGAACAATGGGAGAATTTAACGAAGCGGCAGAGGTGAAAGGGAAATGGCTGAGCTTGTTTATTTATACGGGCTGATTCCGGATAAGGAATTGGAGAAAGAGGCTTTGCCGGCTTATAAAGGGCTGGATGGCAAACACGAAGTGTACCCTATGTCCATCAAGGATATGGCTGCGCTAGTCTGTTATCTCGATGAAAATGAATATTCAGAGGCGGCGATCAAGGAAAAGACAAATGATATGGAGTGGCTGAAGGAGAATGCCTTTCATCACCATGAAATGTTGATCGCCCTTAATGAACGATATAACGTGATTCCCATGAAATTCTGTACCATTTTTGCCAATGACGAAAGTTTAAGAGAAACGATTGAAAAGAATGAAGCCAAGCTCACAAACTCGTTTTCTTTGATTGAGGGAAACGAGGAATGGAACTTGAAAATTTATTGTGATGACACCGAATTAAAGAAACATGTCAGTGCTCACAATTCCAATATAGAAGCGAAAAAAGAAGAGATCAGCCAGCTCTCGCCGGGAAGGCAGTACTTTGCAAAAAAGAAAATCGGGCAGATGGTGGAGCAAGAGTTGGAAAATGAAAAGAATGCGGTTTGTGAAGGAATCCATGAACAACTGTCCCAGTTTTCGCTTCACGATACGGTGAAGAAAAATTGGAACAAGGATGTAACGGGCAGAAAGGATCAGATGAGCTGGAACAGTGTTTATCTTGTTCCGAATGCCCGGGTGGAAGATTTTTTGAAGAAAATCAATCAATTGAAAGAGGAGTGGGCCGGCTTCGGCTGGAAATTTGAAGCTTCCGGTCCGTGGCCCGCTTATCATTTCGCAAGCCTAACCTGAAGGTGAGGGATAGAACTATGTCATCTCATGAGGAAGCCCTCGCAAATAAAGACATCTCGCTGATTGATATTTTGGATGTCATTCTTGATAAAGGGGTAGCCATCAAAGGAGATTTGATGATTTCAATTGCCGGAATCGATTTGGTCTACCTGGATTTACGTGTTCTCATTGCTTCTGTTGAAACTCTTGTGCAATCACAGGACGAACGGTCATCCGAGCAATTTGACCAAGAAAGGGAGGAGCTCATTCATGCAACCGGCCAACGAGACAAGTGGACGAATTCGTTTGGATCCTGATCATGCGGAGCATGGTTTGGCTCAGTTAGTTATGACGGTTATGGAGCTGTTACGGCAGATTGTTGAGAGGCACGCCATTCGCCGAGTAGACGGTGGAACGCTTACCGATGAGCAGATTGAAGACCTCGGTGTGGCCCTCATGAATTTGGAAGTGAAGATAGAGGAATTGAAGGATATTTTCGACCTGGAGGATGAAGATCTAAATATCGACCTTGGTCCATTAGGAAGTTTACTCTAGGCTGCTATCACGGATATAAAGGGGGTGGCAAGCATGTCGGTTGAACATCCTGTCCAATCGAATACAATCGTCGATGTTCTAGAAAAGGTATTGGACAAAGGCGTTGTTATTGCGGGTGATATAACAGTCGGCATCGCCGATGTGGAATTGCTGACGATCAAAATCCGCCTGATCGTAGCCTCGGTGGATAAAGCAAAAGAAATCGGCATGGACTGGTGGGAAACAGATCCCTATTTAAGCTCGAAAGCCTCGGAGAACAGTAACAGAGAGCTGGAAGAGGAAAATAAAAAATTGAACGAACGGCTTGAGCTATTGGAAAAGAAACTGGATTCGAGCCGATTCCCTGCAGAGGAGGAATATCAATGAGTGCTGAAGTGAAATTGAAGGACAGCATCCTTGAATTTTTCGTTGAAGCTGCCAACAAACACGGGTTTTCATTGGACGTCACCTTGAATATTAACGGGTCAGTCATAACGGGCACAACCATTTCTGCCAAAGAATACTTCGAAGCGTTGAGCGGGAAATTTGAGAACGGCAAGGATATTGCGCAACAATTAAGCGAGCAACTCGCCAAAGCCGGCGAAACCGTTGAAGAAAACAGTGGGGATGGGGCGAACTTCATCCATCTGAAAAATACAAAGATTTATTGTGGGGACAGTAATCCTACACCGGCGAAAGGAAAGATTATCTGGAGAGGCAAAATAGAGGAAATCGACGGCTTTTTCCTCGGCAAGCTTTCAGAGGCAAAAGGCAAAAATGAAAAGAAATAAGAGAACGGCACCTGTTTTTCCAGGTGCCGTTTCTTTATTCAAGAACCTGATTTAAAATTTCGTGAGGTCTCCGATTCAACAGGTTGCGGGGGATCGTCTTGTCTATTTTTTTATTGAAATAAGGTTTGAGATCTTCAATCTCATCTTTTTCACCGACAAGATAAAGCTGTTCCCAGTTTCGCTTGCCTGCTTTTTTCTCAATCTTTGAAGCCAGGTTTTTGAACCATCGTTGCCGGTTCGCTTCCACTCGTTCCTGGAATTGATCTTTTTTTTGCCCGCCGACTGTCAGGTCGTCCCCCTGAGGGCCTTGATGTTCACGCCAATCATTTGTCTCAAGATCGAGAGTATAGTGGTTCTTGTCTTCCAGTATGCCCATTTCTGTTTCGAGAACGGCTGCTCTATCCTTCTGGATAAGGAGAACCCCCATGTAAGGATAACGTTTCTCCAAAGACTCGAGCTGGCTGACAGCCGGTGAGGTTTCCCAATAGAAAGCTGTTTCTACTGAGATCGGCAATTTCTCTACAAACCAGATCTCGCCATCAGCGGTAGCAAACAGGATGACTCCGCGCAATAAGTCACGTTCATTATCGCGGATTTCGTTCTGTACCTTCTCCTTAATGGTTTTAAACTGTTTCAGTTCGTCATCTGCGCCGCTGTTTTCGATGTACTGCTGCAATTGCTTCAGGCCGTTTTTCAAACGGATTTTCCATTCGCCGTTTTGTTGGTCAGGTTTGCTTCGGTCGGTATCCAAATACATCGTAAACACTTTCTTCGGCTTCTCGAATTCCACTTTCTTCAGTTCGTCTAATTTGGTTTTGAGATTCAAGTTTAGCCTCCTTTGAAAAAGACCTTGTACTATGGATCTTCCCGGTTTGGCGATGGTTATAACATGTTTTTCTTCTAAAGATCTGATTTCTCCAACTGGTCAGTCCCGAACATGTTGAGGCCGAGGCCCGTTGAAAGCTTACGAATCAAGGCTCCCCCAGCTGTACTATTCCCTTTTTTATTAATAGCGGGACCGATTATGCCAATTCCCATCTTCCCTGGAACAACGCCGATAATATTCCCGGAAACCCCGCTTTTGCAGGGGAAACCGACCTCAACCGTGTAGCGGCCGGATTCATTATACATACCCGAAGTCATCAAGATGGCTTCGATGGTCCGCAAATGGCGGGGCGGGATCAGTCTCTCTTCGCTGTTGGGCAGGTAACCGCCGTTGGCAAAAAACATGGCGATGCGAGCTAAGTCTTCACAATAAACATCAATAGAGTTGAAACGGAAATAAAGGTCCAGGGCTTCTTCCACATCGGTAACCAGGGCGCCGGTACTTTTCATGAAATAGGCGAGGGAGCGGTTGCGGCTGCCTCTTTTCTTTTCCGAATCATAGACTTCTTCATTCATGCAGATTTTCGGGTTTTGGGTAATAGTTCGTATCAAATGAAGGATTCTCTCGAAACGATGCTCCACATTATGGCCTTTGATTAATGAGGCTACCGCAATCGCCCCGGAATTAATCATCGGATTCAGGGGTTTATGATTCTCGTAAGCCTCCAGATGGCGAATGGAGTTGAAGAAGTCTCCCATGGGTTCCATTCCGACCGTTTGAAAGACCCTTTCTTTTCCAAAGTCGTGTAAAGCCAACATCAAACTGATGATCTTGGAACAGCTTTGTAAAGTGTTCGGGCCGTAATTGTCTCCGGCGGAATAAACCTTGTTGTCTTCGGTTATAACGGTCACACTCAAGTTGTTTTGCAGGGATTGATCAATCCCGGGGATGTCTTTAACGACCTCTCCCTTCGCGGCAAACGGCTTGCATTCTTCGATTAGGTCCTCAAGGTAAGGATTGCTTAGCTCCGCCATTGTCATTTCAACTCCTTCTTGTCGACTATTCTTTTGGTGAGCGGCCTGAACCAGATGCTGCTTCTATAATGGCGTCCCTGATTTGAGGAACGACCTTATCATTGAATACATCCGGAATGATGTATTCCTCATGAATCCCATCTTCTTCGGCTACCGAGGCAATGGCTTCGGCCGCAGCCATTTTCATTTCCATAGGGACCTCCGTTGCGTTGGCATCGAGGATTCCCCTGAACAGGCCGGGAAAACACAAGACGTTGTTGATTTGATTCGGATAATCTGAGCGTCCGGTCGCCATGACCTTTACATGGGGCGCTGCATCTTCCGGCGGAATTTCGGGTGTCGGATTGGCCATTGCAAAGACAATGGGATTATCGGCCATAGTCTTTACATCCTCCTCTTTCAGGATGTTCGGAGCTGACACGCCAATGAATACATCAGCGTCTTCAATAACGTCGGAGAGTTCTCCTTCTTCTTTATTGGGATTGGTGTGTTCCGCGTACCAATTCCATCTGTCGTTATCGTAGTCTTTACCTTCTACAAGGGCTCCGTCCTTATCTACGCCGATCAAGTTCCCGACTCCAGCGTGCATCAGCATTTTCGAGCAGGCGATACCGGCCGCTCCGATCCCGGTTACGACCACTTTACAATCCTCAAGCTTCTTATCCGCTACCTTCAGGGCGTTCAACAATCCCGCCATCAATACAACGGCGGTTCCATGTTGATCATCATGGAAAACCGGGATGTCAAGCTCCTCTTCCAGGCGTTGTTCGACTTCAAAACATTGAGGTCCGGCGATATCCTCCAGGTTGATTCCGCCAAATGAAGGTGCAATCGCTTTAACCGCTTGAATGATTTCTTCTGTGTCATGGACATCAAGGCAAATCGGGAAAGCATCAATGTCGGCCATTTGTTTGAATAACATGGCCTTGCCTTCCATGACAGGTAGTCCGGCTTTAGGTTCCACTTCACCAAGTCCGAGTAAAGCAGAGCTGTCCGTTACAATCGCAACAGTATTATGCTTGATCGTATATTTCATAGCTTCCGAGGGATCATTGTCGATCGCCTTGGATACACGGGCGACATCCGGCGTGTAGACCCTTGACAAGGTTTCATGGTTTTCTACGTTCAGCCTGGATTGCACCTCTATTTTCCCGTCTATATGTAAGTCGAAAGTTTCGTCTTTGGCATCCAGCAATTCCAGGTCATCAATTTCTTTTATTTTATGAACAATCTCGTCACGGTGGTCTTCATCATCCGTTTTGACGATGATTTCGCGTGTAGTATATTCATGAGTTTCCTTGATGACCTCAACCGAGGTTAGGTCACCTTCGGCTTCGTCAATGATCTGCGCCACATTTCCAAACAATTTTCTGGATTTGCCGTACTTCAATTGGATCACTGTACTGATGTTGTCATGCGCCATGTTACAATCTCTCCCTTCATTCTATCTTTTCCCTGAGAACGGATTTTGAAACGCAACAAGAGGCCTCTGCGTAGTTGAGAAACAACAAATTTCCAGGGTTGCCGGAAACAAAAAAAGAGAAAAAGAGCAACTGCCGGAAAACAGGGCAGACTCTTTTTCTCCTATATGCCAGGTTGATTCAATTATAAGAAATGTGTTCTTCAATCGTCCCGTCTTCACGGTGGATGGTTAAACCAGTCTCTTTGTTTTTGGCAATATCCTTACCATGCTCCACGGCATCCGTTTTGACATCAAAGACCCGGCTTGGTTGTTTCGCATCTTTGGCTTGTACCGCCCATCCGTCCGAATGGGGGACGATATGCTCTCCTTTTTCCAACAGCTCGGGTCTGCTTTCGTATCTTTTTCCTTCTTCGGACCTTTCTGTCGGATCGCCTTGTTTTTTAAACTTCTCAATCTCATCCTCAGAGGCATTATCATACCATTCTTTCGCTTGCCTGGTGGCAATCGGAATGGCACGGCCTTCGTCATAGCCTTCATCAACCATAGCATTGGCTATGTCAATGGCCTTTTTCCGAACGGGGTAATCCAGGTTTTTGAGGGAACTAGGGTAATCGTTCATGTTCCAGGGCACTGACATCCACCTCCAGTGATCAAGTTGTTGTTTTCTTTATAGGATGTTCCCGGTTTCCCGGAGAGAATAAACCTGTCATTTCGTATCAATTCCGATTTGCATATTCCGCTTGATTGTTATCCTAGAACAGGTTGCGAAAGCTTATTTTGGAACCGGAATTCGACGGCTTGTCCCGTTTTCTTTTCGTAAAACGATAGATTAAGTACAACAGTACTGCAACGCCAATACCGATAAACAGATACTGCTGCAATCCGGACAGGAAACCGCTGATGGCTTTCAGGTTGCCGGCTCGTCCAAGGAAAAACATTGCAAAAAGCCACGGCAGGATTCCGATAAAAGTCAGAATGCCAAATCGTAAAGGCTTCACCTTACTGATGCCGGATATATAGGAAATATAATTTCCGAGTCCGAGAGGCCTCCCGAGCGCAATGCTCCACTGGCCGAATTTCGCAAACCATTTCTGGGCCTTTTCGAATTTCTTCTTATTCATCTTTCGTTTGATTTTGTTTTCAAGCTTAAATCCAATGCCGTACGGAATGAAGCTGGCCGCAGTATAGACGAAAGCTGACGCCAAAGAAAGCCATATCAATTCGATGATAGAAGGGTCTAATAAAAACCCGTAGGCCAAAGCTACCAAGGTTCCGGGAAAAGGCAATGAAGAAGCTTCGATTGCAAGGCTCAAGAATAAACCCCAGAGCCCGATTTGTTTTAGGATATCCATTATAAAATCAAGCATAGCTGACTCCCTTTCAGGTCTTTACAATGTTATTCCCCAATTCATTTTGTTGAAACTGGTGAATTGCAATAAGGTTACAATCGCCAGACGGGGGTTTCGGATTTGGACAGAAGTGGAACACACTTATTAAAAAAGGAGTTGAAGCAATGTTTGATAAACGTGCAGGAGAAGTAATGGTTGATTTATTCTCCGAATGGGGAATTGACCATATTTACGGGTTGCCGGGGGACTCTATCAACAATCTGATTGAGAGTCTTCGAAAGGCAAAGGATCAAATTAAATTCGTGCAAGTCCGCCATGAAGAGGTGGCAGCTCTTGCAGCATCGGCTTACGGGAAGTTGACGGGGAAACTCGGAGTTTGCTTGTCTATTGCCGGCCCCGGGGCAGTTCACTTGCTGAACGGACTATATGATGCCAAAGAAGACGGAGCGCCGGTACTTGTCCTGGCAGGGCAGGTGCCGACAGAAAAGATCGGAACGGATGAATTTCAGGAGATTAACCTGCAACGGATGTTTGATGATGTATCGGTATTTAATAAAACGGTTGTTTCCGAAGAACAGTTGCCAGCCCTTGTTAATCAGGCGATCAGAACCGCATATGCCGAAAAAGGGGTAGCGGTATTAACAATTCCGGATGATATTACAACTAAGAAAATCAAAACCCAAGTTCAGGAAAATGCAGCTTATTATGCTGAGCCGGATATTCTCCCCAGAAAAAATGACAGGGAAGCAGCCTTGTCCCTCCTTCAGGAGGCGGAAAAGCCTGTCATACTGGCTGGAAAAGGGGCGAAACATGCGAAAAAAGAGTTGGAAGCCTTCGCGGAAAAAATGGCTGCTCCTGTAATCGTGACATTGCCCGGCAAGGGGGTTCTCCCGGATGAACATCCTTATTGTCTTGGGAATCTGGGGATGATCGGGACGAAACCTGCTTATGAAGCGATCAAAAATACAGATTTGTTGATTATGGTCGGCACGTCGTTTCCCTATACAGAATTTCTCCCGGAGAAAGCGAAGGCTGTTCAGATCGATATCGAGGCGGCCCAAATGGGAAAGCGATATCCTATTGAGGCGGGTCTGATCGGGGAAGCAAAGGCTTGTCTCGCCTGGTTGAATGAACAGCTTGAACCGAATCAAAACGACCATTTCCTTAAGGAATCCCAGGAGAAAATGGAAAAATGGTGGCGCCAGGTGGAAGAAATAGAACAGGATACGTCAACGCCGATAAAACCCCAGCAGCTTGTCGCCTCCTTGCAGGAAGTGGTTGATCGGGATGCCGTCCTTTCCGTTGATGTCGGCAATCTAACTGTTTGGATGGCTCGGCATTTTCGAATGACGGAACAAGATTTTCTGATTTCAAGCTGGATGGCTACGATGGGTTGCAGTTTACCCGGAGCGTTGGCCGCGAAGATGGCTTACCCCGATCGCCAGGTTGTCAGTGTAAGCGGTGACGGAGGCTTCACCATGGTAATGCATGATTTCCTAACCGCGGTCAAATACAATCTGCCTATTTTGTTTGTCATTTCCAACAATGAAAAAATCGGCATGATTAAATATGAGCAAAAGGAAATGGGAAGTGTGGAATACCGGACTGATATGGAAAGCTTCAATTTTGCCCGTTTCGCGGAGACCTGCGGCGGTTCTGGTTTCCGTGTTGAAAGGCACGAAGATCTGCTGCCTTCATTGCAAGCAGCTGCGAAACTGGACCAGCCAGTCATTGTCGATGTCCAGGTGGAGGACCAGCCGCCGTTGCCAGGAAAAATTTCTTATGACCAGGCTGTCAGCTATTCCAAACACACGATCAAGAAGCTATTTGATAAAGGAGAGCTTGATTTACCTCCGATCAAAAAAGCCATTAAACGTTTGTAAGTTTGTCCATCGTTCTTAGAGGGAATAGATTAACCGAATGAAATTACTAGACTTGATGAAAGCAGACGACACTTGAAAAATGAAAAGAGGAGGGCTTGACCTTGAGAAGAAAGAATCTTGTTGTTGTATCTACTGTAATGGCTGGGCTCGCGGGTATCGGCACGTATCTTTTGAAGGACAAATCGACTCGCGGAAGGTTAACGGATTATATACGGATTCGCAAGGATCCCGATCCCGGAAAGAATGAAACCAGCCATCCCATTGAAAAGGCGGGGCATCCTCATCCGGAAAATACGGAGGATAACAAGATGGTTTCGGAAGGCGCTCAATTCGGTGTCCAGTACTTTAATCGCATCAAAAAATCCCAGGGATAAAAAAGATAAAACGAGGTTGCCTCATGCATGGTGAAGCAACCTCGTTTATTCGATAGGCAAGAAATCGAAGGAGGCGAGGGCCCTATGAAACGGAATATCATAGTCAGTGCCTTGATCGCTGTGTTGTTAATCGGACTGACGGCTTGCAACGGATCACAAAATCAGGAGAGCCAGCCGAGCAGTGAAGGCAAGGCCAAAGCAAATACGGAGAAGATGGACAGTGCTATGGAAGCACAAAGTATGGCGTTTCCCGGAGCAACAAAACAAGTTGCTGAAAGCTACGGGAAGAAAGTCACCTGGTGGATCTTCAAAGATGCAGACTGGTCGAAGGACTTTAAAGGATTGAAGATGAAAATCGAACAGGTAGCCCTTACTGAAGAAGTTCCCAACATCGAATTAGGCCATCCGACCCCGGCCATTCGTGTGAAATTCAGCGCCCATAACACATCTTCAAAATATGAATTTGAGATTCACCCGAGTCATGCGATCCTCCATACATCAACCGGAAAGGATTTGAAAGCCGCGATGTATATCTCGGATGAATTGAAAAAGAAAATTGATTATGGGAAGACAAAAGAGGCATTGGTTGGCTATTATCTCATCGAAAGCCCGAAAGTAGATCAAATTGAATCGGTGTCCTTTGATTTCATCGCAAAGAAGACCCAGCCAAAAGAAAAAGGCGAGAAAGAGAAGGCATTCAATACCGGGGAAATTAAACTAAGGTAGTTCCGCTTGCAGCCGCAAAGCCATAAGCATAGAAATATCCCGTACCACTCTTGAAGATTGAATGGTACGGGATGTTTTTTTCATATCATAGATCAATCGTCTTTTTCATAAGTTCGTTTCTCTTCCAGATCATGATTTTCATCGTCCAATATGGAGAGCGTGCTGGGCCTGTTTTGTTTAGCGAGGCGTTCTCCCGCTTCAATGGCTTTGTCCTTTTTGTCATAAGTCTCAAGCGGAGCGACATCCTCAATCTTCACATGCCAGCTTGTTATGTCCTTATTTGAGACTACCGTGTAATGATTCATAGTCAGAAACCTCCTTATTCAATCAACTATTTGAGTTGTTCCCGGCATGAGGACTCCCCAAACTTCCAAATTTCGAATCCCGTTATTTTGCCGCGTTTTGTTGCTCGGATTTCTGTTTTGAAAGTAATGGCTTATGAAACTTTCGGGTTTGAATCAAACAGCCAGGGGGAACGGAACACAAAGAATTGTTGCAAAGGAAGGAGATGAACGAATGGGGATTGAAATTTGGCTTGAATATACGTGGACCTGCCTGATCATTATCGGGCTTGAAAGCATCCTATCCGCAGACAATGCGTTGGTAATGGGGGTCCTGGTCAAAGACTTGCCGGAAAAGAAACGGAAAAAGGCGCTATTTTACGGAATGATCGGTGCCTATGTTTTTCGATTTATCGCGATATTTTTGATTTCGTATATCGCCGGAATCTGGCAGCTTCAAGCGCTTGGTGCCGCCTATTTAATATATCTTGGCGTGAAACAATTGGTTCAGAAGAAGAAACAGCATGATGGGGAACAAGAAGAAGACAACACCATTAATGGAAATGAGAGTTTGTGGAAAGTCATATTGAAGGTTGAATTGACTGATATTACTTTTGCGATTGATTCCATTCTGGCCGCTGTGGCTATTGCAGTATCATTGCCCAAGAGTCCTCTTCCGGGGTTCGGAGGTTTGGACGGCGGCATTTTCCTGGTCGTCTTTATAGGAATGGCAGTCGGATTGGCATTTATTCGTGTAGCGGCCACCTATGTCGTTGATTTTATGAAGAAATATCCCGGATTGGAAGTCGCAGCTTTCATCGTCGTGTCATGGGTCGGTGTTAAACTTGGTGTTCATACACTTGCAAACCCGGATATTCAGCTCGGCCTGATTACGGAGTCTTTCGTTCACAACATCTGGTGGAAGATCATTTTCTGGGGTGTTTTCGTAGCTATTATTGCAGGGGGGTGGTTTTTCTCAAGCAAAAAGAGTTCAGCACGGAAATCCACTAATGCTGTCGAAAATTGACGTGCCGGGAAAAACTGGTGCTTTGGCCTTATTTACAAGGCTTGTTTGGGTCTGATAATTTGGAATTAAATCAAAAGTCGGCCTTTGGGCCGAATGAAATTCAATCAAGGGGTGAATCTGATGGGCAAATATCGATTGGATCATTTTGAGAAGAAAAATGTTGTGTTGAATCGTTGTGACGAGCCGTCCAAACAAATCATCGTTCCCCGCGGGCAATTGCCCAGCCATGTTATGGAAGAAGATATTCTGGAGCTGGTCTTTCTGCGGGATGGTTCTGTCAGATCTGCCGGTGTATTACACAAAGGGATGGAGTAGCTTCATAGTGGTAGTGGGACAAGAATAAAGCTTTAATAAGGATCAACAATGTCACCTCACCGTTCCAACGCCAATCTGATCCACATCGTGAGGCGCGCATTAAGACTTAACGCAAGCCAAGTCTTCTTTAGCAATTCTATCAAGAATAAGAAAAACAAGGTTTGGAAACCCGGTTATTCGGGAACAATTATAGTAGGTTAAGATTGTCTGAGATCATGGCTTGGAAGGGAGAGAGTGTATATGGACAGCAAAGCTAACTTTACAAACGTCGCTGTTTTGAAAGATCGAAAGCATGTGTCCGAAAGTTCGATTAACGCGCGCCGACGTTCGGATGAAGAGGATCGGATCGCGAAAATGGATTCTATGGAATTTCTGATGATGGCAGGCGGCGGACTTGCCATGGGTGCAGGAATCTATTTATTGTCTTTCTTGACCCTGTAAGCCGAGCCTAATTTGTCGGCTCTTCAGAACTGTTATCGATGACGTTCATATGATTCTTCCCCCATTTGTACAACATTTGTAAGGTGGGCTCAAGATCCTGTCCGTAGTGAGTCAAGGAGTATTCAACCTTCGGAGGGACCTCTTTATAGATTGTTCGTTTGATAAGCCAGTCATTTTCCAACTCACGCAATTGTTGCGTCAACACCTTATGGCTGACATCGGGAATCAATTTCTTCAACTCTCCGAAACGGAGGGTTTTTTCTTGCAGATACCAAAGAACCATAGCCTTCCATTTTCCACAAACAACTTCTAAAGTTATCCCGATGGGATGTTTCATTCCGCAGCCCCCAATTGTTACCTTTCAGTAATCAAGTTTCGAAAAAGTGCCTTCTTTTCTTACCAGCCGGCCTTCTATTTTACTAATAGTTGCAAAAAGCTTGAGAAAGGGAACACGAAAGAAAAAATTCACCTACGGACAAATTCCGAATTCTTTTGTCGAACTATTTAGTAGTTGGAGGATTTTTCCTATGAAAAAAACCCAATCCCGAATACAAGTGAATGACGAGGACGATATTGTTGAGGTTCGACAATCCGGCAGAGATTTGGCGAAACGGCTGGGGTTCGGTAACGTCGATCAAGTCAGGATAACCACAGCGATTTCAGAGTTGGCGCGAAATATTCTTTTGTATGCCTGGGGCGGGCAAATTTGCCTCGGACGCGTTGAAGAAATCGGGAAGATCGGAATCCATGTACTTGCGGCGGATCAGGGTCCCGGAATTGAGAATATCCAAGAGGTACTCTCCGACGGTTTCACCACTTCCGGAGGTTTTGGCGCGGGGTTACCCGGGGTCAAACGGTTAATGGACGAGTTTACAATTCGATCCGAAGTGGGGGAAGGCACGGAAATCAAGACCATTAAATGGGTACTGCAAAGTGGAGCGCCCGCTTTGGGGCAGATACCTGGTAATAAGAAAATCCTGGGTGAACACGCAGGTTCTATTGAAACCTTCTTGTAAAGTAAATTTAATGATTACAGACATTCGAAATCGGGAAACTCCTTTTCATAAGGATTACTGTGAAAAGGAGGAGTGGAAATGCCTCAGAGAAACGATGATATCGAGATTGAAAGAAAAGAAAAAAAGTCAGATTCCAGCCTTGTCGCGACGACTTTCATCAAATATGCAGCTTACATTATTATTTTCTTCGGAATTTTATGGTTTCTGGCCCAGTACGTTTTACCAATGTTTTAACTCAGAAGTCTTCCACTTCTGAAGCTTCCGGCGAATGCCATAGATTTTCAGGGAAATAAAGGAGGTTCGCCTAAGAACGTGAGACCCGTGTGTCAACAGCGAACTTCCCCACATCGTGTGGCCGGGCTCAGGTTGGTCCGGGCCGCTGAAGAGCGTACTTTGTTTCTTGGGATAAGG
>DASVCO010000119.1:0-12942 GCA_036381575.1 Caryophanales bacterium | reverse complement strand
GGTAAGGACATTGGGATTCCGACATTGCGAAGCCTTGGATATGTGCGTGAAGAAGACTTTCATCGACTGGCGAAGGCTTCTTTCCTTAACGGATCGACATCAAGTAATGCTCGAGAAATCACTACGGAGGATTATTTTAATCTATTCAAAAAAGCTTATGCCAAATAAGACGACTCAATAAAAATAATCACGGTTCGGCGATGAATTCAATAATGTCCTTAATTTTTATGGAATACCATAATTGAAAGGATAACGAATCATGTATACAAAGAATGAAATTATGAATATAACAAAAAGGCAGCTAGCGCGCGATTATAATTGCAGGTTACAGATTTTGGCGAATCAAAAAACACCATCACAAACAACGAGTTGATTAAAGGAAGACGTGTATATAGTAATGATGGCTGCTTGATCAAGATACTTTGTTTTTGCGGCAGGGCGATTATTACAGCTGATGAACAAATCATCCGCTGGGTGAAGGAGAACTTGGAAAAAGAAGACGCAAACTGGCTTTTTGAGTATCCAAAGCTCAGATTCATTGATGAAAAGTTGAACGAGTTGGGGCATGAGATAGCGGATATCCATCACTATTATATTCCTCGGGCAGGTGAACATGAAATAACGCCTTTGTTTGAGGTTAAATGGTTTGAACAGGAGGACATCCAGCAATTTAAAGATGATGAAAGATTTTGCGAAGCTTTAGCATTTGAGGAAACTCATCCCGATGTTCTTGCTGTTGCTGCGTTTGACGGTGATCGCATAATGGGTATGGCTGGGGCGAGTGCGGACAGTGAAACAATGTGGCAGATAGGAATTGATGTCATACCGGAATACCGCGGGAAAGGCGTGGGTACAAATCTAACTGGATTGTTGAAGCAAGAAATTTTACAAAGAGGTAAGATCCCTTTCTATGGAACAGTTGAGTCCCACAATATCTCAAAAAATATTGCCATTAATGCGGGATTCGTTCCCGCATGGGCCGAAGCCTATTCAAAAAAGGTTTGAATATAAAAATGAAGAATCTCAGAATCCGAATGTCCTTAAAAAAGGAGGCCAAAAATGCAAATTCAGTTGATTCGGCACGCTACATTATGGGTGGAGTATAACGAAAAGTCTATTTTGGTTGACCCGATGTTTGGTGCTGCCGGTATATATCCTCCCATTCAAAACTCTACGAATGAACGGCGCAACCCATTGGTTTCGCTTCCGGTTTCCGTTGATAAAATGAACGAACCTGATCTCATCATCGTAACACATCTACATAATGACCATTGGGATCCAGAGGCTATCAAATCTTTGCCGAAAGAGACCCCGATTCTTTGCCAACCGGGTGATGAGGAAACCATCAGCCAGAGCGGGTTCAGGAACGTGACAGCTGTGGAATCGTCTGTCAATCTCTCAAACATTACTTTTGATCGAACTGACGGTGAACACGGAACAGGAGACATCGGCAAAAAGATGGGGAATGTGTCCGGTTTTGTTTTACGAGCGAAAGATGAGCCCACTTTGTATATTGCGGGGGATACCATCTATTGCGACAAGGTGACGAAAGCTCTCGATAAATATCAGCCAGATTACACCGTTGTGAATGCAGGCGGCGCACGGTTTGCAATAGGGGATCCGATTACGATGACGCCGGAAGATGTCGTGTCGGTTTGCCGTTATTCTCCCAAAGCAAAGGTGATTGCCGTTCACATGGATTCAATCAATCATTGTTTGGATACGAGAGATGTTGTACGTGAAAGATTGAAAGGGGAAAAATTGCATACACAAGTGAGCATACCGAAAGACGGCGAGTGGGTTGAGGGATGATGTGATACAAAGTTTTGGGGAAGGGAGACAGTCGATTTTGGAGTTGTTTTTTATTAGGCATGGCCAAGGCATACATAACACTAATATCCCGGATCGTTTAAATTATAGTAACCCCCGTCTGACTGAAAAGGGAAAGGAACAAGTTAAGCGGCTGCATGATACTTTTTATTTTAAAGAAGAAGATGTCTTCCTGGTAAGTCCAACTATAAGAACCATTGAAACGGCAAACCTATTAACCTCTAACTTATTTCACGTGACGAAATTCGTTCATCCATTGGTGGGTCCAAGAATATTTCCCTTGCCTGAAAACCCTAAATCACACGTATCGAAATGTGATGAAATTTATCCGATTACTGCTATTAGAAAAGATCATCCTGATTTTATCATTCAACAGGAAGATCATGTGAACTTATGGAATGAAGGTATTAATACAATGAGTCAAGAAGCATTTGATGCACTCGGGGATGAACTGCTTTCTTGGGTGCAGAGTTTGAAAAAGGAAAGAATTTTTATTGTGGCCCATGATGGAACGATTACTAATTATAGGATTTTACTGGGTGAAGAGGGTTTAACGAGAGATGATTTTTTAGGTGAAGCTGGATGGCATAAGGTAAAATTATGAACATGAGGAGATCAAAATGAGCAGCGAGCAACTTGTTCAACTATCAAATAATGTTTGGATTTATCCGTTTGACAGGGGAATTCAGCCTAATGTCGGGATTATCATGACAAATACCGAAACTGTCTTAATTGACTGTGGAAACAGCCCTCAAAGTGCAGAGAAGATCAAATCACTTTTATCTGAAATAGACGCGCCGCCAGTAAAGTATATTATTTATACTCATCACCATTGGGACCATACATTCGGGGCTGTAGCCTTCGATAGTACTTTTATTAGCCATCAGAAATGTTATGACTACTTGAAAGAATCTTCAAAAGTAAAATGGAGTAAAGAATACCTGGAGGAGGAAATAAAACAACAGCCGCTCCTTGAAACAAGTAATAGAAATAAAATTGAACAAGTAGACGACTGGGATCATTTCAGAATTGTATTGCCCGAAATCACCTTTGATCATAAAATGGAGATTCATTTGGATGGGGTTACGCTCGAACTTAACTATATTGGAGGAGATCATGCGAATGACTCCATTGTAATTAAGGTGGTTGAATCCAACCTAGTGTTTGTTGGCGATTGTTTTTATCCGCCTCCACTCCATTTGAGAAAAGAGACAGATACTCATTCTTTAGATGTATTAAAGAAACTGTATGATTTCTCATCAGACATGTACATTCATGGCCATGGTGAACCAACAAATTCGAAAGAGCTAAAGGATTTTATTGATTCCATGGAGCTACCCAAAAAATAAAGATGTCATCCAGAATGAAGGTGAACCCTCAAGTTGATATATAAAACTGACGAAATAACCGTTAGAAAACTGGAAAAGGAAGATGAACAGTTACTGGTTGCCTGGCTATCCGATCCGCAGGTGCTTCAATTTTATGAGGGCCGTGATCGCCCGCATGATCTGGAGATGGTCAGGGAACATTTTTATGTCGATGACGAGTTACATCGATGTGTTTTTGAGTTTGCCGGCAAGCCGATTGGGTATATTCAATTTTATCCGCTGGAAAAGGAATTTAGGCGAAAGTATGGTTATCTGAATAAAGATGAGAAAATCTATGGCATGGACCAATTCATAGGGGAAACGAAGTATTGGGATCAGGGGATTGGAAAGAAATTGGGCAAATCAATGATTGAGCATCTTACGAATCGCGAAAAGATCGATAAAATCGCCATGGATCCGCAGACATGGAATGAACGAGCGATTGCCTGTTATGAGAAATGCGGGTTTAAGAAAATAAAACGATTGAAAGAGCATGAGAAACATGAAGGACGATACAGGGACTGCTGGCTGATGGAGTATTCAAGAGAGTTTTCATGCTCAATCAATTTACGAAAACGGGTGAAAAATTGATATTGGAAATTGAGTATATGGATTTTTGGGATCATGCGTTCCCTTCCCTGTTTTTTTTATGATATAATTATAGAGCAATAGAATCGGCTTTCAAGGGTGGTTGGCCATCTCCTGAGAAGGGAGATGATGCCATAGAAGTTAAGGATGCGTTGATGTTGATGTTCATGTTCGGCATGTTCATACTCGCCTTACTTTCCTACTTCGCCTGTTATGCCGATCGCCCCTGGGGCAATCTATTGTACTGGTCGTAGATGCGGTAAGATCTGCGGTCTTTTATCAGCTTATGCAAAAGCATCTTTTCACATACTATTCTAACATAGCAATCCACGAGTGGGAAACCTGGAACCTAAAGGAATGAGAAGTTGAAATGAAACCGATGAAGATGTCGAATATCGAAGCTTAGAAGGTTTTGGGTGTTCTAGGGTGAACATTAAGGGAAGGCCATGATTTATAAGGTGAATTTATCAACTTTTTAGAAAGTGGGAGAATTATGATCACCTATATTGTTTTATTACGGGGCATCAATGTTGCTGGAAAGACCGTAAAAATGGATCGGCTGAGGGGGATTTTTTCCTCAATGGGTTTTCAGAATGTGCGGACATACATTCAAAGTGGGAACGTGGTATTTGAGACGGAGGAACAAAATACGGCTCTTTTGGCTGAACGAATTGTTGAGGAACTTAAGAAGAATTTCGATTTCCCCATTCCTGTAGCTGTCCGGACACTCAACGAGTGGGAAGAGGCCATACGGAATAATCCTTTTCCTGACAATGAGCCTCATGTTTCTTTTTTATCGGAGAAGCCTAGTAAAGAGGCTCTGGAAAAAGTGGAATCGTATCAGGATAGGTCGGATGACGAAATAAAGGTTCTCGGTCGTGAGGTTTATCTTTTATGTCGAGGCAGTTACCACAAAACGCTCTATTCCAACGCATTTCTTGAAAGGAATCTTCAGGTTTCGTCTACGACGCGGAATTGGAAGACGGTTAACAAGCTTTTGGACTTGTGCTAAAAACCTTAATTTGGAGGGCTTAAATGTCGAATGCACCAGTCACTGTTCAACTGGATGATGTTTCTTTTTAACTGCGGGAACCTCGCCATTTTGACTGGTTAAGGGCCCTTGGAAAAGTGTTTAGTGTTTTTGACCGGCAGGATTCCGGGAATTGGTGCTTCCGGATTTTCGTCAAATACGCCGGTACCCAAACATTAAACTATGAAGGCCAACCGGAGGACGCTATGGAAAAAAGCTCTTGCATAGATGATTTAAATTTTATCGCGGAGGGATCTTATGGAGAAGCGCTATATCGATCTAAGTCACACCATAGAAAATGGATTAATGACATACAAAGGGCTGCCGGCCCCATATATTTGCGATTATCTGAGCAGGGAAGAGTCCAGAAAGATTTATGAAGAAGGCACTGAGTTTCAGATAGGCAAGATTGAGATGGTTTCGAATACCGGGACTTATATGGACACGCCTTTTCACCGCTATGAAGGCGGCAAGGACTTATCCGAAATTGATATTTTTGCAGGGCTTGAAGGAAAGGTCATCAGCGTGAATGGGGAGGAAATAAAGGCCATCGATGAATCTTATTTTCACGGGATTGATTTAGAGGGCAAGGCTGTTCTGGTGCATACTGGCTGGGATCGTCATTGGAACACGGATCAATATTTCGAGGATCATCCTTATTTAACCAAAGGGGCGGCGGAATACCTGCTTGATCACAGGGTGGCGCTTGTTGGCATCGATTCGGTGAATATTGATGATACCTCAGGTGGGGCGAGGCCTGTCCATTCCATTTTGTTAAAAGCGGAAATTGCTATCGTAGAACATTTGTGCAATCTGAAGGAATTATCGGAGAAAGAGTTTTCCTTTTACGCGGTTCCTCCGAAGATCAAAGGGATGGGGACTTTTCCTGTGCGAGCTTTCGCGGAATTAAGAGGAAAGAGATCGTGAGAAAACAAGATATAGATTTGCGCAGCCCTTGCCTATTTGTGATTACAGGAATCATGGCTTCCGGAAAATCGACCGTTGCTCAACTCCTTGCCGAGAAGTTTGAAAAGAGCGTGCATGTTAGAGGTGATCTATTTCGTAAAATGATTGTGTCCGGGCGGGTTGAAATGTCTCCCAATGCTTCGGAAGAAGCTTTCAAGCAATTGATGTTGCGATATAAATTGGCTGCGGCAACAGTGGATGAGTATTTTAAAGCGGGATTTCACGTTGTAGTTCAAGATGTCATTCTTGGACCGGAATTACAAGCTTTTGTCGATCAAATCCAGAGTCGTCCGTTGTTTTTAATCGTCTTGAACCCTAACGTCGAAGCCGTGGCGGAAAGAGAACAAACTCGTTTAAAGAAGGGTTATGGGGACTGGACGCCTTCCGCTTTAAAGAAGATTTTGGAAAATGAGACGCCGAAAATAGGAATGTGGCTGGACTCCTCCGGCCTTACGCCGGAAGAAACGGTGGAGGCCATCCTGAAAAGAGCCGTAAAAGAAGCCGAAATTCGTTAAGACAGAAAGGAAGAAATGGGTGAAAAGGGTAGATGTCGCCAGTGTGCTGATTTTCGATGAAACTCGGGAAAACGTCCTGATGGTAAGGAATCTACAAGGAAAGTCCTCTTATTGGAGCCTGCCGGGCGGGGCTGTTGAATTGGGTTTTCAAATTGAAATTTTCGACAACAGGGAACCTAACGAGGGTCAATCATCGCGGGCAGATCAGTGGCTCAGAAATAGACTTTCGTGAAATAGACAGAGGTGGACAGGATGAGTACAAAAATCTTCTTTGGCTCCAATAAACTTGGAAAGGTAACGGATAAGCAATTACAACGAATGCTGGATCGTTTCGATTTAGGGAAACTTCTATCTTCGAAAAAAACCACAAATGGCGTCATGGGGCAGACGATGTTTGTCTCAACCTCGACGGGAGAGTATGTCTTGAAAGGAAACCCGGTTTTTCAGGGACAATTCCTTGAAGAGCAATTTTTCGTGGAAAATCTTCGTGAAAAAACGAAAGTGTCGGTTCCGTCCCCATACCTCGTTGATGAATTGGATGATATATTCGGATGGCCTTATGCTTTAATGCCGCGTCTGCCCGGCTATCATTTGACCACCGGCGGAATACAGACAGCCGATAAAATAAGAATGGCGGGGTTGTTAGCCGAAACTTTGGTTGAATTACATAAATGGAAAGCGGATCAGTATGGTGAATTTAATCCAGAAACCCAGACTGTACGTTCGTTTGAAGGCTCCTATCAATCGTGGCTCTATAACACTATTCAATATTGGTTGGAAGATGCCAGAAAATACTCCGAGATTACTTCGCAGGATGTGGGATGGGTGGAAGGGATATTAAATGGTTCGAGAGAAGCCTTCGAACACCTGCATTCGCCGGCTTTCGTGATGGGGGATTTCAAAGCGGAAAATATTCTTTTTCAATCAGGAGGGGACGGTTGGAAGGTCAGTGGTGTTTTTGATTTCACCGCTTCTTACTTTGGGGATCCCGTTGCCGATCTGCCTAAGATGACGGCTTTTTACCTGGATAATGGGGAAGAAGAGTTGGCAAGGACATTCTTGTCGGTTTATATTCGGAACGCGAGAATGAACAAGGATGAGTTCGTCAAACGTTTCAGGGTTCATATGCTCCACCGGCGTGTGTTGGACTGGGGATGTGCCAAGGCTATTGATCAGGTCACCTGGGATCATGATCTTTCTTTTTCAGATTGGGTTGAGAGGTTCACTGATTCGGCTGGCTATTTGTTAAATTAATATTCAATTGAAGGTTGAATGGAGAATGAGGGGAGGATGAAGATGACTTGTAAATTAGATGTTTTGCCTCAAGATCATCGATTGGCGGGTGTTTATTCGGCCGCATTTCGTGCTGTGAAGACAGGGGATTCGGAAGCACTGACGAACTTGCTGGGGGAAAATCCAGATTTGGCCAATGCCCGTTCACTGCAAGGGAGAACGCTATTAAATCATTTGTGTGATTGGCCCGGTCATTTTCCGAATGAGGTGGAGATTGGCCGTGTGCTTATCAATGCAGGTGCTGATATTAATGCTCGTGCAATAGATCCGAACAAAGGGGAGACATCTTTGCAATGGGCGGTTAGTTCAAATGATGTTGCCATGGTAGAATTTCTAATTGAATCGGGCGCATCGGTAAACGGCCTTGATGGTGATTTTCGTCCCCTTGCACAAGCCCTTTTCTATGGGTGCCGTGAGGTCGCAGAGGCCCTGGTCACGCAAGGCGCGACTGTAAACCTGGAATTTGCTGCAGGGCTGGGCAGGAATGATCAGATACCGGATTTCTTCGACTCCGATCAACGCTTACTTCCCCATGCGAGTTCTCATACCGCACCTATCAATAACCCGATTCCAACACAGCAACCCGAAGATGAATTGTTGGATCAGGCTCTGATCTATGCTGTGATCAATGACAGAGTCAAAGCCGCTGATTATCTTCTAGATTACGGTGCTGATATCAACGCAATGCCTTCAGGTTTTCACTTTTTGGGTACGCCTTTGCATTGGGCAGCCGGCGGTGGGTGTTTGTCGATGGCGGAGTTTCTTATACTTCGCGGAGCTAACATACACGCGGAAGCGCCAAAGGATAAGGCCACACCGCTCGATATTGCAAAAGGAAGGCAGTTTGATGCGATGATTCGCCTGTTGGAGAAATTGGGGGCAACACACTAGCAAAAGTAAAAAACCCCCTGCCCAAGGGCAGAAGGTTTCAAAGACTATCATTTTTTATTTTGCTGCGGCAGCTTGAACCGCTTCATAGGCGTTCACATATCCGGCTCCCACTTCGTACGTATCGTAGCCTGCCATTGGGTCGGCCGTATTCTGCAAGATATTTAGTACCTCGTCCGGTGTAAGATCCGGATTCGCTTCAAGCATTAGGGCAACCACACCCGAGATTTCCGGTGTCGCCATACTGGTACCACTTAACGTGGTGTAGTAAGGCAGATATTGAGGCTCAAGGTATGTCAAATCGGTGGTTGCCGAGGTCAACGGCACAATTCCCGTCTTTGCCCGGGTGGAAACGATGTTGACACCTGGCGCCGTTATGTCCGGATGAAGCAAGGAATTTCCCGGAACGCCTCTCGAGGAAAAGTCAGCTAATTTTTTATCTTTGGTTCCCGCCGCGACTGAAATTACCCAGGGTGCAGCTGACAGGGGATTTAACGTGTTCTGATCCGGTCCGGCATTTCCGGCCGCGAAAGTTACGACGATCCCGGCATCATGGGCTTTTTTGCTTGCCACATTGATCGGTGCGTCTGGCGAGTATTCACCGGTGGTGCCATAACTGTTGCTGATGACCTGGATATTGTACTCTTCCTGATGCTCCAACACATAATTAAACGAAGCCAGCACCCAAAAAATATTGATGCCTTCGCCCGCACCAAGCCCCACGAGTTTGGCATCCGGCGCTACGCCTTTGTAGACCCCGTCACTCGCAGAGCCGTTTCCGGCGATAATTCCGGCGACATGGGTGCCGTGGCCGGAGGTGGTATCTGTATCGACCACATTTTCAAGATAGATTGAATCTGTTCCAATCAGGTCGCCGCCGACGAGAAATTTCACGTTCTGAATGACCGTATCCTCAAATGGCAAATCCGGATGGGTTGCGTCAATTCCGCTGTCAATAACAGCGACCGTCACCCCTTTGCCTGTGTAACCGAGCTGGGCATTGACCTTGTCCACTCCCATTGCCTCGTTGTCGGTCGGTTGGGTGCTCAGGTACTCCAAATCTTTGTTATAGTAGATTGAACGCGCTTCCAATCCAGAGGACACGAGTTGTTTGATCTGTAATGCGGTACCCTGGATCGCCACCATCGGAAGTTCGCTGAAGGTTCTGGTTTGCAAACCCAAATCCTTTAAAATTTGCAGCTGATCGTCTGTCGGCATTTGCTCATACGTTACAATGGCTTGTACCGGCGCTAAATTGGTTACCTCATTGACCAGGGATAATTCAGTAGCTTTGCTTATGATTTGTTCCAGCTTCTGCCCAACTTCCAGGCCAGATGCGTTCGCTCGATGGGAGAATCCTCCGAACGAGAAGGTCATCAGAAATAAAAAGGCTGCAAGGACAACGTAAAGAAGACGCTTCATATTTTCACTCCTCATTTTAAGTATAAAATTATTGTAAGATAATTCGCTTTAGTGGGAAATTGCGAACTTTGTCGGTGAGTCTTTGGGACTTCCTACTTTTATAGGTTTTCTGGGTCTTATGTATCATGAGAGTCGTTCATCAGAACCTCGATGTTTCTAACATCGAGATTTTTTTTATGATGAAGATTCTTTATTTCACCATATCCATGCCATATTAACTTTTGGTGATAAATGCCGATAGATAATGAGGGAAGGGATGATGAAAGATTATTTGAAGAATGAGAGGTTTCCGTTTCAATCTAAGATATATCATGGATTTGCGACATTGAAAGGAGTAATTAGATGAGATTAAGAAGAATTATTTGTACCTTACTAGCAATTTTTATTTTAGCACCCGCCTGGTTTTTGCCGGCTAACCAAAGTCATGCAGAAACGAAAAACGCCATTACTTTTAAAATTCCCGTTCCGGAGAGTTACGTAGGGGATCCAATGTACTACGTCCCTACTAAATATAAAATAAATGGATCTTACGTGTTGGGTGCGATGATTAAACAGAATACTGAAAATGGAAAATATCAGTACAAGGGCACCAACATTGAAGTCTCCTTTGAATCGCAAAATGGGAATTTGCTGATAACTGTTCCAAGTTTGGACTGGTCTAAGAGCGAAGTTTTTTCTGTCCTGATTACCACAAGGGATTTTATTTTTCCATATAAAATAACGAAAGAGGATCTTGGCAAAACCATCGTGGTTAATGATAATGAAACGTATGTACCATTTTCGATGAGTATTCCCTTCGCCGGAGAAGGGTTCTCTAAGAAAACGAAGCTTTGTTTTGAAGACAAAAACGGAATTTCAATGGATTGTGTTCGCCGCGTCAAGGAAGGAATCAAAATTCCGAAAGGGAACTATGATATTTTTGTAGAAGCCTCTGATAATCAAGCGAGCTACGGATTGTTTAAACTTGACGTTCCTTTAACTTCAGCAGATTCTACGGTTCGTTTCACTCAGGACAGCCTTGTGGATGTTACTGCAACGATGAAGGACAGTGAGAACAAGTTAACATTAACCAACATAAACCCAATGGGCACAGTGTTTGGAGATTATTTGTACATTCCGGTAAAAGGTGAAAAAATTTATCTTAGCCCTATTTCATATGATCAGCTTATTTACGAATATGAAACGAAAGACGGTTGGTCATACAAGTACAGTGTAAAAATCAATGGTGATTTGAAAGACGCTGATTTTGTATTTGATTCCAATCTGGCGTTTTCGATTACGGATACGGACTTGTTAGATAAATACCAAATGGGATTGACTTACGTCTGGTATGATAATTTTCATGTCACTGATGGCCTTGGTAATCCTGTTGTTGATGTTTCAGACCCACCGGGGATCCCCCTGCAGAAAATTGGGCTCGGGCATTATGAGAATGTGGAAACGGGAAAAGCATACGACCGTTCCTTTCGTTATTCACCGCCTTTCTTTTTTCTTGCAACACCGGAGACTAAAGGCGACTACCTCTTGACCATTGACATTCCAGACAGTCCGATTGAAATCGACTCGGCTGCTACGCCTATTACTGTTGGCGAGACCGCTGTTGTGGTTAAACCGGATCTGGAGGATGGCAAGGCTGTCATCAAAACCTCTGATTTGAAAAAACTCAGCAAAAATCAGACTTTCAAGGTAGAGATATCAGAGAAGGATGCGGACGATGCGACCATCCATTTTTCCGCAGAACAGATTCAGTTGTTGCAGGAGAAAAATTCATTTATTGTGATTAAGGGCGAAAAAGGCGGTTTCACCCTTCCTTCGACCCTGTTGTCGGGTAATAAGGACGTAAACCTGCAAATCAACAGACTTGATCCAGTTGAAGGATCAATCAGTTCCGTGATAGATTTCAATATCCAACAGGGAAATCAAGAATTGCATCAATTTGATCAACCCGTTACCCTTTCATTTAAAGTAGACCCTTCCAAAGTGGAAGATCCCAGTAAGCTGATGGTCTTTTATTTCAATACGGAAGACCATATATGGGAAAAGGCCGGAGGAACGTATGAAGATGGTTATGTGACTGTGACGACGAAACACTTTAGCACATACGCAGTGTTCAGTACGGATAATAAAACGAAGGGAATTCCGGATTATCAAGGAACCGATTCCCAAGAAGCGCCGAGTCAACAAGAGCCGGATGCAAAGGGAAGCCCTGATCAACAGGAAACGGATACTCAGGGAGATTCGGGCCAGCAAGTGACAGATCCCCAAGAGGATTCAAATCAACAAGAGACAGAAACCAGTGCGGGCTCCGGTGAACAGGAGACAAATACTCAGGGAGATTCGAACCAACAAGAAACCGATCTTGAAGATGCCTCAGGCTCACAGGAAACGGAAACTGGGGGTCACAAGCTTCCCGAAACAGCCACAAACACGTATAACTGGCTCTTATTTGGGGGAGTGCTGGTGGTCCTTGGAGCTGCCATCCTGGTATTTCGAAGAAAGAAACAAAGGAGTTAAGATCTTTTGGAGAGATCTGCTCTTCCATGTGATCATTAACGCCCGGGAATTTGCATTCCCGGGTTTTCTTATTGTTTGCATCATGAAGTGATTTTACAAAAAAGGAATCCTGGAAGGTCTCGTTTTCTTCAAAACGTACAAAGTACAGGGCCATGTTGGGATTTATCTTGGCCACAACAGATTCATCGGCGCGCAAGCGAGTTCCGGCGTTGCGATTGAAAGTATGAAGGCCCATTATTGGAAGAAACGGTTTCATGGCATTGTTCGCTGTATTTTACCGGAATTTTAATTTCATTTTTGAAAGGGGCATGCGTATGGGAGATGGCGGTCCTATCTTTTCATTTACAGATTTACTTTATCAAAAAATAAAGGAGGAAAATGGCATGAGTGAAGATGAAATGAACAGCGTTGCCCCGCATAATGCAGAGAATTTACGTCTTCTATTACCAACCATTGGTTTTCACAAGGCGTTTGGGATCATCGTGGCCAACCTAACGAATGATGACACGTACAGCAGGGATCAAAAGAA
>DASVCO010000118.1:0-20328 GCA_036381575.1 Caryophanales bacterium | reverse complement strand
TATCTCCACTTGGAGAAGCCTCAGTCGTTATTCAACTAAGTGAAGAAATTGATATCCAAACGCAAAAGAAAATCAGTGTCATCGCCTCATATCTGGATGAACATCCTCTTCCGGGAATGATTGAATATATTCCGGCTTTTACAACCATCACGATTTTTTACGATCCGATGGAGGTGCTTTCTTCTCGACAAAACAACGTGCGGTCTAAGAATTCAACGGAAAGGCTGCCTTATAATATTGTGTGTGACGGGATCAGCCAAATGATTTCAGACCTTCCGGAAGCACAGGATCAACAGCGAAACGTTGTGGAAATACCGGTATGTTACGGCGGGGATTTCGGGCCGGATTTGGGGTTTGTCGCTGAACATAATGGCCTTGAGCAAGAAGACGTTATTAAAATTCATTCGAATGGCGATTATCTCGTCTATATGATTGGCTTTGCTCCCGGGTTTCCTTATATCGGCGGAATGTCGAAAGAGATTGCGGCGCCAAGGAGAGAATCGCCAAGGACGCAAATTCCGGCGGGTACGGTAGGGATAGCCGGAGAACAAACGGGTGTGTACCCGATAGAAACTCCGGGAGGCTGGCAGCTCATCGGCAAAACGCCCATTCGGCTTTTTCGGCCGCATGATGAGTCTCCAAGTCTTTTGAAAGCCGGAGATACCATTCGCTTTTTCCCGATTTCTGAAGAGGAATTCAAGGATTGGGAGGAGGAAACAAGTGAGCATCAAGATTATTAAGCCGGGACTGTTAACAAGTGTGCAAGATTTGGGAAGACACGGTTATCAAAAATACGGTGTCATTGCCAGTGGCGTGATGGATCCGCTTGCTTGCCGCATTACAAATTTGCTCGTTGGCAATGACGAAGGGGCCGCTGTACTGGAGACAACTTTGCTGGGCCCGAAGATTGAGTTTCAGGAGGATGCGCTTATTGCTCTTGGCGGCGGGGATATGTCCCCTTCCATTAATGGGGAAGCGGTCCAATCCTATCGGTCTGTATGGGTGAAGAAAGGCAGTGTTTTACAGTTTGGCCCCAGCCAATCCGGATGCCGGGTTTATTTGGCGGTTGCCGGTGGAGTTGACGTGCCCCGAGTTATGGACAGCTATTCAACTTATTTGCGCGCGGAAATTGGCGGCTTTCAAGGGCGGGCTTTGAAAAAGGAAGATGTATTGCCTACTGGCTCCCTTTCCGATTTTTCCGTGAAACTGATGAAATATCTTCAGGAGCAATCCAACGGCGAGACCTTCAGGGAAATGGGGTGGGGGATTTCTTCCGAGCTCCTTCCCGAGATCAAAAAAAATCCAACAATAAGGACCTTACGGGGGCGGCAATTTGAATGGTTTACCAATGAAAGCCGGGAAAAGCTTTTCTCAGAGGCGTTTGAGGTTACAACACAATCCGATCGAATGGGTTATCGTTTAAAAGGGCCGAAACTTTCTTTGACGGAGCCCAAAGAATTGCTGTCAGAGGCGGTGACCTTTGGCACTATACAAGTTCCTTCAGAAGGGAATCCGATAGTGCTTCTGGCTGACCGGCAAACAACAGGCGGCTATCCCAAAATCGGGCAGGTTGCAAGTGTTGATTTACCTGTTATGGCACAGGTCAAGCCCGGAGAAAAGGTTTCTTTTAAAGAAATCGGCCATGAAGAGGCACAAAGGTTGTATCTCGAAAATGAAAGGAATATGCAGCGGTTGAAACTGGGTCTTGATCTTAAAAGTCGATAGGAGGAATAACCATGTATGTTGATATTAACTGTGATATGGGAGAAAGTTTCGGTGCCTATAAAATGGGAAGGGATGAAGACATTCTCGATTTCATCACTTCCGCCAACATCGCTTGCGGATTTCACGCAGGAGACCCTCCAACGATGCGAAAGACAGTCAAAATGGCGTTGGAGAAAAATGTGGGCATTGGGGCCCATCCGGGGCTGCCGGATTTACTTGGATTTGGAAGAAGGAACATGGCCATCTCCCCGGAGGAAGCCTATGAACTGGTTGTATATCAGGTAGGCGCTTTAGACGGATTTGTTAAAGCTGAAGGCGGAAAGATGCAGCACGTCAAGGCTCATGGCGCTTTATATAATATGGCAGCCAAGGACAAGGATCTGGCCGAGGGAATTGCAAAAGCCGTTTATGATGTCAATCCGGAATTGGTTTTGTTTGGCCTGGCCGGTGGTGAATTGGTAAAGGCGGGAGATAAGGTCGGGCTTCGTTCGGCCAGTGAAGTGTTTGCTGATCGGACTTATCAGGAAGACGGTACATTAACGTCCCGCCGTCAAGCAGATGCGCTCATTCAGGATCAGGAAACAGCTGCCCGGCAAGTGATTCGTATGGTGAAAGAAGGAAAAGTTCGCTCACAGCAAGGCCCTGATGTTTCCATCACCGCTAACACGGCCTGCATTCACGGAGATGGGGAGCACGCTTTGGAATTTGCAAAGTATATCAACAAAACATTACGAGACTCGGGGATTACGGTTACGAGGGTTGAAGAGTTTCTATAAAAAATAACGGAATGAAGGGATCGGCTATGATTTCTCTTGCTGATAAGAGTCCGGCAGAAGCCAGGCGAATTATACGGGAAGGCGGTTGGCCAAAATCAACTTCAGGTGTGGCCAATGGGTACACCCAGGCGAATTTGGTTATACTGCCGGAGGACTTGGCGTTTGAATTCTTGCTTTTTTGCCATCGCAACCCGAAGCCGTGCCCGGTATTGGATGTGACGGAACCCGGGTCAGCTGTGCCGCCGATCGTTGCGCCTGACGCTGATTTGCGGGTTGATCTTCCGAAATATCGGGTATACCGGCGCGGGATACTGGAAGAAGAACGGACGAACATTTCGGAATTATGGAATGACAAGATGGTCGGATTCTTGATTGGGTGCAGCTTTACCTTCGAACAGGCATTGTTGAGGAACGAGATTCCTGTTCGGCAAATTGAGGAGCAGTGCAATGTGCCGATGTACAAAACCAATCGATCCTGCGTTAAGGGTGGAAGGTTTGAAGGACCGCTTGTGGTCAGCATGCGGCCGATACCGGAAAAGGATGTTGTCCGGGCGGCTCAGGTCACTTCAAGATTTCCATCGGTTCATGGGGCGCCGGTCCACATCGGGGATCCGAAATCCATCGGCATTGATGATCTTAATGAGCCTGATTTCGGCGATAAAGTGACGGTGAAGGAAGGAGAGGTTCCGGTTTTCTGGGCATGCGGGGTAACCCCTCAAGCAGTTGCCATGCACGTAAAGCCCGAGCTGATGATCACACACTCTCCCGGCCACATGTTCATTACCGACATGCGCGACGAACAGTTTTCAGTGCTCTAGTGAAGTTAGGTGGAGTTGATAGCCATAGTCACCTTGCAGTAGATTTAAAAATGATTTAAGACCCTCCCTGTGTTGGTGCACGGATGGGGGTCTTTACTCCATTTTTGGCCACCGCTTTTCACGCGGGTAGCTACAATCGAACCTCGATGTTCCAGCATCGAGGTTCTTTTCATTATTTTAACCTTCTGATTTAATTATATTTCTCATTGCCGAGTGAATCACAAGTCTCGGGTTCTCCTGCATCCCTTTTAACTTTTTGCGAAGATTGCGGATTTCCTCCTCGATTTCAGTTCTGCGGTTTTGTTTTCAATTTCTTGTTTGGTCATTTTTTCTTCATTCCAGTTGCTAGTGTAACGCAGTGATTCCCAAAAGAAGTGCCAGACTCTCCCATTGAAAATTCTAATCAAGCTGCCGATATAAAAAATAAGTAGTGGAGACAGCCGTGGTGGAACAGCCCTGGTCCAGAGGCGGTGGCGGACGACCGAAGAAGAGAACCTTCGGGCAAAGGCCTGGTTGCCGGTTTGTCTTAATGAACAATATTTGCATCCATTAGGAAGATTAATAAGTGCGGCCAGTGCCCATCAGTATTGATTCACCTTTTTAAAGGAGCCGTGTTCTTATTGATCCAACCTATCCAAGTGAGGGGATTTATATGACAGAGTTGACTTCTTCCGGTATACCGGGACTGGATAAGGTATTGTTTGGCGGGTTTCCGAAGGGATCGCCGATTATTTTAGAAGGTGCGCCCGGTACGGGAAAAACTACGCTTGGCCTGCAATTTCTGTACAATGGGATCATTGAGCAAGGTGAACCCGGGTTATACATTACCTTTGAAGAATTACCCGAACAGTTATACCGGGATATGAAAGCGTTCGGATGGGACCTTCGCGCCCTTGAACGCCAAAATCAATTACGGATTCTCTGTTTGTCCCCCGAGGTGCTGCTTGAAGAAATGATGGAACCGGGCGGGCTTTTTGAAAGGGTAGTAGAAGAAATTGGTTGCAAGCGCATAGTCATTGACAGTTTAAATATGTTTCAATACAGTACGGAAACCGAGGGGAAACATAGGCAAACCATCTATCTTCTTCGCAATACCTTGCGTAAATTTTCCCTGACCTCCTTGTTTATTCGTGAGCAAACTTATTTGGATCCGACGATTATTCCGTTTGGGCATTATGTTGTCGACGGGGTCATCCGGTTGTCTTTGCAAAAGCAATATGAAAATTACCGCAAACGCACCCTGGAAGTTTTAAAGATGCGGGGATGTAAAATCATGGAGGGTGAGCACATTTATCGCCTGACGGATAATGGGATTCACCTGATTCCCGCTCGTTCCATGGTTGAGGATTTCAGTATTAATGATCAATTAACGAGAATTTCGACGGGGCTGCCCCGATTGGATCAGGTCCTGGGCGGCGGCGTCAAAGGGGGTTCCGTTTTTCTTTTGGACACCAACAGCCGGGCCAATTACAGGCACTTAATCGCGTCGCTGATGTCCAATAGGATTTTGGCCGGTGAGAATGCGCTCTTCCTTTTATCCAGCCTTGCGTCTATTGAAAGTTTTGATCATATGTTGAAGCGTTTCGATGTTCGGTTGGAGGATTGGGTGAAAGACAACAAGGCTTATTTTATTGAGTATTTTAACCGCCCGGTTCCTTCCGGTTTCGAGTCCAACGTGATCAATGTGTCCGATCTTGATAACAAGCAATATTATGACAAACTTCGGAGTGAATTAGGGCCTGTTATCGGGGAAAGCATGAAACGCGGGGAAAAATGGTGTATGTTCTATGATCTCAATACGGTCTTTTCTGAGCGGGGCAAAGATTTTGTGATGAAATTCTTCTCGGAAGAGGCCGCGAAGGCCCGTTCAGCCGGGCTTACGATTTTCGCGCTTTGTAATTTTGCTGAGCTGGACTATGAGGCTGCTGCTTTTCTCGAGAGGACAAGTAACGGTGTGATCAGAACGTGGGTAGACGGGAATTATCAATATATTCAGATAACCAAATCGCCGGAAGGACGAATGTCGGAGCCGTTACTGGTTGAAAATATTGAAAATCGGCCATTTATACGGCTGGTATGAGGGGTATAAAGATGAAAAAGACGAATCAGCTTGCTCTTCAAACGGAATGTACCTGGTTTTTTCAACAGAATCCATTTGCTTATGAAACGGCGAAAGGGCTTTCGGTAAGGCTTGGCAGAAAGACAGAGCATTTACTTCCCATTCTGGAGGAATTGGTTTCCCTTTCGATCATTGAGAAAATCGGAGATGGGGAGGGAGCTCTCTTCCATTATAATGAGCCTGTGATCATAGGTGGAAACGGTGAGGATGCGACATGGAATTCCGTGTGACCTTTCTTCAAGCACTTCAAGATCAATTCGCTGCAGAAACAGGGCTGACCACCGTGATTACGGACTCCCGCGGCTGTGAGGTTACGAATATTTCCGGCACCACTCCTTTCTCGGATTGGATTCTGAAGGAAAGTCCGTCAGCTTTTTCGAAATTTGTCCGGGATTCATTGCAGTCGTATTCGGATATCAATCATCCCGCTGTCCTTGATACGCTCCCGGGATTGAAGGTTATTCTGGCGCCTGTTTCTGTCTCTGGAAGCAATAAATATTTCATGTGGGCAGGGATTTTGATTGAGCAAGAAGTACGGGCTTTTATTCATGAGTTTGTCGAGAAAAATTCGGGAAATCCCGTTAGGTGGAAACAAGCCTTAGCCACCGTGGAGGACACATCTAAAGAAGATAAAGGGAAGGCCGTGGCCGGGGCCAAACAAACCGTGGAGGTGCTCTCAAAATATTTAACCCTTGAAGAAAATCAACAAGATGAACCGTATTATTTAATGCGCGGTTTTCCGGATTGGCTTGGAGCCGAGCTGACGGTGAAGGAATTGTTGAATAACATTCTGTCCTGTTGCAAGTCGCTTAGTTTTTTGGGAGTGGCTGAAAAAAACGGAGAGGAAAGCTTCGTGGTTTCCCATTTGGCCGGTTCCCCCAATCCAGGGCTGGTTGGAAAATCTTTTTCCCTCGGAGAAGGATTTCTCGGGCAAGCTGCGGCTATCGGAGCACCAAGGCGCTGGGCCAATATCGAAAAGGATCCCCGGGTTTTGTTCTTCATTCAAAACGATGTGAAAGTGAACAATTTATTTTGCGCCCCGTTTAAAATGCATCATGATAATGATACGCTCTTATTTGGCGGCAACCTCAGGGGCCAGCCTTTCAGCGACAAAGAGCTTCTGATCATTGAAAGTTTATTTGGCCTGTTACATGTCTTTTTACGTCAACAATGGCAGGAAACCCGTTTGGTTAATTTAACAACCCGGCTAACGGTATTGACTGAGGTTACACAGATGATGAGGGGCATTCACAGTATCAAAAGAATTTTGTTGATCCTGGTGGATATGAGCTTGAATCTTGCTCAAGGTTCCTTCTCATGTGTCGTATTGAATCCGGACAAGTCAAATGGAAATATCCACGTTATGTCACGAGGGTTGACGGAGCAACAAGCGGAGAGGTACAAAGAAAGAATTCAGGGTGATTATTTTTCCTCCGATGGCGAGGTTCCTGGTGAAAGCCGGTCTGTGATGGTCAAAGCTGAAATCGGTACAAGGGCGCTCGACATTCCGATTACAGATGAATCAAATGAAACGATTGGCGTCCTGTCTGTCGGGATTTCCGACCCAAAAGAGGTCGAAGAGATTCAAACGTTGCTCACAAGTTTGGCAGCCATCGCGGGGATTTCCATTCACCATGGCGATTCGATGGTTGCTAAAAGCCCTAAAACCGCTTCCGTCGAAATGCTTCATTCAGCTATGGAGCAATGGGATCCAGTGAATTGGAAGCTGACCGAACAGGCAGCGAAATTAGCGGTTGCTTTTTCCGGGAAATTCGGGTTTTCCGGAAGGGAAAGGCTGGCGATCGAGCAAGCCTGTCTGCTCAGCCTATACAACATCGAACTGCTTGAGAATTGGAACGTAGATCCAGATGTAGTTGAAATGGTAAGGGTTTATAAAGGTTTTGAAAAAGAACAGAAAGAACCTGGCCGGCCCGTCAGGATCAATTTTCTGCTTTCAATGTCCTGTGAGTTGATGGTGATGATTTTCACCTACCTTAAGAATGACAGGAAACTTGAAGCGGTTCAGGAATTGATCGCTATCAATAGCGGGTTCCGTAAAGAGTTCATGGACTATCTTTCAGGTAAAACCGGAGGGAATTCCGGAGAAACCCACCAGGTCGATATCGGGAGGATTGGCGAAGCTGTAAATTTGACCGCCCGGGAAAAGGATGTTTTGAAACTGGTCATTCAGGGCTATAATAATCGCGAAATCGCGAAGTCGCTTTTTATAAGTGAACATACTGTCAAAAATCATGTGACCAATATTTTTCAAAAACTTGGTGTCGCCGACCGCTCTCAGGCTATTGCCAAGGTCTATCAATCTTGAAAAATTGAAAGCATTGAAGGCTGCCTTCCTGTACTCAAAAACAGGAAGGCTTTTTGTTAGGATGAAAGGCCGCGATCGGCATGGAAGAAACTTCGGCTTGGATAAATTTATAGTTTAACAATACCAAAGTTAGTGCAAGTCTTTTGGGACCCTTTATCAAAAACCGGGAACAGATTCCTGGTTCCCATCCGCTTGTCCCCCACAAAAATAGGAACCCAAAGGGATAGGAAAAGGCGGGACAAGCACCGATAATATAATTAGGAAAAGAATTCTAACGCGGAAGTGATGAAATGGAAAAGCGATGGGTGGAGATGAAAGGGCATTCGGAAGGCGATCGTTACCGGCAGTTTTTTTGCCATCATCCTGAGGCCGTTTTTTGTTTCGATTGTGAGGGCAATGTGCTTGACATGAATTCCTCCGGGAAGGAATTGACCGGTTATTCTCTGAGGGAGCTCAAGGGGATGGCGATCACCTCCCTTGTTGACTTCGCGGACAGGAATAAGGCTGTTCGTTATTTTGAAAGGACACTGGAAGGGAGGAAGCAAAACTATCAAATCAAGTTGAGACATAAAACGGGAAAGGTGAAAGCTCTTCGTGTGGTCAGTCTTCCGTTAGATGACGGTCCCGAAGTGACTGGCGTTTGCTTTATTGTTCGGAAAGTTGGGGATCCCAAACAAGAAAAGGAAACCGCTCAATATTTGGTTGATTATGATCGATCAACCGAATTGCCAAACAAATCCCAGCTCAGAAAACTACTTGGAGGTGAACTTGAGAGCCGGCGCTCCGGAACGTTGATGGCTTTTCATCTTGAGAATCTTAAGAGTGTAAATGAAACATTGGGCTATCAAAGCGGAGATCTTATCTTGAAAGAAGTAGCAAAACAAATCAAAAAGGTTGCCGCTGATGCAAAGGTTGTCGCTAGAATCGGAGGCAATGAATTCGCCTTGCTGTTCTCCGGAATGTCGGATAAGGGCGAAGCTGCCAGAACGGCGCAAAAAGTGTTGAATGTCCTGGATAAGCTCTTTGAACTCGACGGGCCGGCATTTTCTTTGTCGGGAAATATCGGGATCGTCCAATATCCGGAGGACGGCAGGGAAGTCGAAAAACTGCTGAAGAATGCCAACCAGGCGATGAGAAGTGCAAAAGAGCAGAGGAAGAATCATTTCGAATTCTTCAGTGCTGAAATCAATGAAAAGATGGTTCGCCGTTTGAAATTGGAGAGTGGACTCAGAAAGGCTATTCAGGAAAAAGCATTGAAAGTGGTTTTCCAACCGCGCATAGATGCCCGTTCCTTCAAGGTAGTGGGAATGGAGGCGCTGCTTCGATGGCACCACCCGGAGTTAGGCTCTATTTCGCCCGGCGAGTTTATTCCGATAGCTGAAAGTACAGGGTTGATCGTTCCTATCGGGGAATGGGTACTGAAAACAGCGTGTAAGCAAAACAAAAAGTGGCAGGAAGCGGGACACGTTCCCATGAGGATTTCCGTTAATTTATCAGTGCTTCAATTAAAGCAAGATGACCTGGTCGAAACGGTCGCGCGGATTCTGGAGGAAACCGGGCTGGAAGGTCGATGGCTGGAGCTGGAAATCACGGAAGAGATGCTGATGGGAACCGAGAAGGAAACCATTCGTACATTTCATAAGTTGAGAAAGATGGGAATCCAAATGGCCATTGATGATTTCGGAACCGGTTATTCTTCACTCCGGTATTTAAAGGATTTCCCGGTGAACCGCTTGAAAATTGACCGTTCCTTTATTCAGGGGATTGAAGGCAATCAGAAATTGAGAACAATCGTGGAAACGATCCTTTCCCTGGCAAAAGGCCTGAATTTAAATGTAACTGCCGAAGGGGTAGAGGAAGCTTCACAACATGCGTTTTTAAAAGAAAGACATTGTGATGAAGTTCAGGGGTTTTTGTTCAGCCCGCCGTTGTCCGATCAGGATTTTCAATCGTTTCTTCTCAGTAATGGTCATGCAACAGGCGAAGTGAAATGCCCTGTTTGAAACAGGAAATCCTGAGGAGATGGAATCCGAATAGACAATTTTTCCGTCTCCTGCAAACAGCAAGTTGGTCAATCAAGGATTTTTGTGGTACTATCTTACCAGAATAATTATGGGTAAATAGTCACAAAAAACAATTCTTCGATAACGGCAAACTTGTCGAAAGACAGGGACGCAAAGCCATGGGTCTAAGGCTTGGACTAAGCTATGATTGCCAGGTTGCCGAAAAGGTTGGATATCAATTGGAAGGGATACCTTTGTCTTGACAGGTATTCGTTTCCCGATGCATCCATCAATCTTTTTGGTGGATGTATTTTTATTTTGAATGGAGGTTGCGCTATGACAGTTGATTTGAAAAAAGGACAAATGGAAGAACATATTCGGGCGCTCTTAACCTTAATCGGTGAAGATCCGATGAGGGAAGGTTTGGTGGATACCCCGAAGCGTGTCGCGAAAATGTATGAAGAGGTTTTTTCCGAAGTGGGCATTAACCCGGAAACGGCGCTGACAACAACCTTTGAAGAAGACTATGATGGCATGGTTGTCGTCAAGGATATTCAGTATTACACATTTTGTGAACATCATCTCATTCCATTCTTCGGAAGGGCGCATATCGGATATATTCCAAACGGAAGAGTGGTCGGCTTAAGCAAGTTTGCGAGATTGACGGAACTCGTATCGAAACGGCCGCAAGTCCAGGAACGGATGACCCGGGAAATCGCTGATGCCGTAATGAATGTTTTACAGCCTGAAGGGGTTATCGTCAGCTTAGAAGGACAGCATTTATGCATGTGTGCGAGAGGGGTCAAGAAACCCGGCAGTTCTACCGTAACGACCATCAAAAAAGGGATATTTAAAGAAAGTTCCTCTTTGGTGAGGGAATTTGAACAAAACTTGAACAGACATGAGTAAGGGAGGTGCCAACAATCATTTATCTTTCTCGGAAGACGGCTTTTTCCGCGGCCCACTCTTATCGGATTGAGGAATGGGATGAGGAGAAGAACCGGAGGGTTTTCGGTCCCTGCAGCAATTTGCATGGCCACGGCCATGACTATGTTTTGGAAGTAATGGTCAGGGGAGATCTGGATTCAGCCTCGGGCATTGTTGTGAACATCAAGGACATTGACAGTGTCGTTCAATCCTTTGTCAATGAAGAACTGGACGGGAAGTTTTTAAACAAAGAGCACTCTTTTTTTAAGAACAACATTCCCACTACTGAGAACATTGCAAACTTCCTGTGGAGTGGTTTAGAAAGCAACATGGCCCATTGCCAGCTTCATAAGGTGAAGTTATGGGAAAATGATTTCTTATATTCGGAAAAGGAGGAGGGACAGATGGTGCGCTTAACAAGAAAATATCATTTCAGTACGGCCCACCGATTACATAGTGAACAACTGAGCCGGGATGAAAACCTTGCGTTGTTTGGCAAATGCAACAATCCATATGGGCACGGACATAATTATTATCTCGAGGTCACCGTGAGCGGAAGTCCCGACCCGGTGACGGGGATGATTGCGGATATTGGGGACCTTGACACGATTGTGGAGGAGAATGTATTACAAAAATTTGACCATAAACATTTGAATCTGGATACAGAGGAATTCAAAAATTTAAACCCGACTTCTGAAAATGTGGCGGTTGTCATTTGGGACCTGCTTTCAGCAGCGGTTCCCCTTCATAAAATCGGGTTATACGAAACGGAAAAGAATTACTTTGAATATTACGGGCCGGATAAGGAGTAGGTCACGATGATGACAAACTGGGAACAATTAAAAGGTAAAACGATTGCGATTACGGGCTCCAGTAAAGGGATTGGAAAAGCAACAGTCTCATTGCTTCAGGAATCAGGAGCCAATCTTGTTCTGGGAAGCCGCAGCCATACAGAAAAAAGCACCAGCCAAACACTGGAAATGCCTTTGGATGTTACGAGCGAACAATCGGTCATCCGATTTTATGAACGGGGGATACAGGCATTCGGAACCATTGATGTGTTAATGAACAGTGCTGGTGTCGGGACATTCGAAAGTGTTGTCGATTCTTCGACGGATACTTTTGATGAAATGCTTTCTGTGAATCTGAGAGGGACTTATCTCACATGCAAGCATTTCGGCAAACATATGGCTGAACGGGGAACAGGGAAAATCCTCAATCTCGTGTCTATAGCCGGCACGACAGCCCTTCCGGGCGGCGGGGGTTACTCCGCGACGAAATTCGGTGTATTCGGATTAACCAAAGTGTTGCAAGCCGAGCTCCGGCAAGAAGGAGTCCAGGTGATTGCGGTTCTGCCTGGATCTGTGAACAGCAATTTCTGGGATCATATGGAGGAAACGCCGGACCTTTCAAAGATGATTCCTGTTGAGACCCTTGCCAAACATCTCGTTTATTTAATCACTCAACCATCAGGGGCATTTATTGATGAAATCACGATCATGCCGCCTCTCGGAATATTATAAGGAGGTCGGAACCTTTGGGGCGGATTTCCGATTTATTCAAAAAGCCTTCAGCGGAAAAACAGGCGGGATTCCGTATTCTTCCTGATAATATAACATACCCCAATTTTGTTCATGTGACAAAAAGGGGATTTATCGCCCGAAAAATAGCACACTATCTTGAAATGGACAAGTCGGAGGCGGATCAGGTTTTTTTAATATCACTTTTAAAACCGGCCCCCGATTTGCTGCCGACGGAAATCCCGTATCGTCTGGTGAAATTGAGCGAACAGATTTTGCAATGGACGGAAAACCGGGAAAACATTATGGAGAAAATCGACAGTTTGGATTTGGACAGTCAAACCAAGAATGCGGTTTTAAAAGTTTATGAGATTCATAAAAAGGATTTCACCACTCCGGTGCAACAGAGGCCGCTTCCCGATAAAACAGAAAAATGGATGATCTACCGGGACGTCATAAATTCAGCAACACAAGGAAAATTCACATTGATTTCACAAGAGGATCTCAGCCGTTATCAGCAGGGAGAGATTTTGCTCGAACAACGGATTATAAGGATGGCGGACATTCCGAAATGCCGACAGGCCGCGAAGGAACAGCTGGAACGGAAAGATTACGACAGATCGAAATTAATGAGCTGGTTACTCGTGATTTCGGAAGCCATTACCAATGCGTTGAAACATGCCGAAGAAGGAAAAATGACTTTGCTGGAAGATCCGGAAATGGGCGAATTGCGAGTAATTGTTGAGGATAACGGTCCTGGATTTGAGTTGGAAACCTTGCCTCAGGCCATCTTGAAGGACGGGTATTCAACGAAGAAATCCCTGGGCCAGGGTTTTAATTTAATGTTGAAAATGTCAGAAAAGGTATCATTATTTACTTATGATAATGGGTCAACGCTGGTTTTGGCTTTGGATTCTGGAAAATAGGAGGAGGTTTGAAGTGCAGGCGATTCAATTTTTAAACAACCGAACGGTGATGAAAACGCTTCTGGCAGCAAAACTTTTTGATGGGTTCTGGGACCGATGGATTACCCATGGTATTGATCAGAGTGAGCTTGCCGCCATTAGGCCTTCCTTTTCATCGGATGAACAGTGGGCGCGAAGTTGGCAGCGGCTTGCCGATAACAAAGTCGCAAAAGCCCTGGCGTCGAAAAATAACGGGGCTGTCCGGGAAGCTGAAGTCGAATTGCGTACCGCGAGTCTTTATTATCAAATGATAGCCTGGTTAATTCCATGGAAAAGCACGGAGAAAGCCGAATGGTTGAACACTGGTGTAACGATTTGTAAACAAGCCGATCGCCTTTCGCCTATTCAAACAAGGTATGAGTCCGTTCAACTTAAGGACGGAAAATGCATAGGAAGAGTGCGTGTCCCTCACAATCCAAAAGGCGCCGTTATCATGGTCAATCCATTTGATTCAACCAAAGAGGAATTATTTACATACGAGATGGATTTTCTTGATGATGGTTACGCAGTGATGAACTTTGATGGGCCCGGTCAAGGGCAAACCTTCTCCAATCAAGGATTCAGGGCAACAGACGACCGTTGGCGCCAATATGTCGATCGAATGGTTCAATATGCGGGGGAAACCTTTCCCGAACTTCCGATTCATTTATTCGGAACCAGTTCCGGTGCTTCATGGGCTTTGTACGGCAGTGGTCTGCCCGGGGTGTCAAAGGTAGTTGCTGTTTCCCCGGCTTTCCCGAATGATGACATTCAACTTCCCGATTACTTTTTCGAAAGGACCAGGCATTTAATGGAGAGTGGGGAAACGATCCTTCCGCCCGTGGACAATCTGGCTTTTCGAAAGCCCGTGTTTTTGATCCATGGAAAGAAAGACGTGATGGTATCGGAGAAGAAAATCTATGAGTTATACGATCGCCTCCCTGAAGGGAAACGTTTCTTGGAGTATGAAGATGAAGCCCATTGCTGTAATTATAAATTGCCTGAAATCAGGGATCGGTCAATGAAATGGTTTCAGACCTAAGAAGGAAGGAATAGTTTATGAATTTTGAAGAGTTTCGTGAATTGATTGCTGAAATTGCCGGCGTGGAGCCGGGTGAAATTCAAGAGGATTCGTCTTTCCGGGATGACCTGGCCGTCGACTCACTCCAAATGGTGAATTTGGTTCTTGAGGTTTCCGGCAAATACAAACTTGATTTACAGCAAATCGAAAGTATTGATAGTTTCACTACGGTAAGACGAATGTATGAGACGTTTACAGGGGAGGTAAGGTTATGACACTAGCGGATTGGATTTTCACAGACCGAATAGGGGAAAGGGACAAGACGGTATTGGCGACTTTTTCCGGACAATACAGCTTGTCGGATATAGAGAATGGAATGGAGAGGTACATTTCTTTACTTCGGGATGTCAGGGATGTCAAGAGACGAAAAGTGGCTATTCTCGTACCGCAAATTGCTTCTTACTTACAGCTGTTTTTGGCTGTGAATCACCTGGAAGGGGTTGTGGTTCCCTTAAGTTGGCAATTACGGAAAGACGACCTGTCAGCATTGTTGGATTTTTTGGACCCGGATGTAATTTTCACCATAAACGAGTACCAGGGATTTTCTTTTTCAGAGTTGATCACAAAGTGGGCAGCGCAAACAGGGAAACGCACAACGGTCCTTGTTTCCGAAGATGGATCGGAGTGGAGCACTCCTTATAGCTATCCAGGTGAGGAAAGACCGCGTGTGGAGGAACCAGCTGATGTAATAGCTTGTTCATCGGGTAGCACCGGCTTGCCAAAAGGGATCATGGTCGATAACGGTTATCTCATCAGAAACGGTGCGGCTCTGGCTTCCATGCTTCAAGTCAATGAACGGGACCGACTCTTTGAGAATATTCATCCTTCCGTCCTTCATGGTTTGGCGTGGTTAATGGCAGGCTTGAAAACGGGATATCTCACTTTGGCGCCGGAAACTTTTGATGTACCTCGCCTGGTACAGCTATTTCGTGAAATGAAACCAACCAAAGTGTCCACAACTCCTTCTTTGTTTCGAAATCTGTATACATTTGCCAAAGGGATGAAGGCATTAGATGGTTTCAATAGCCTGGAAGTGACGGTTCTTGGAGGAGAAATGGTCTCCGAAGAACTGATTGACACCGTATCCGGTGATCTTGGATGTCGGTTGGTCAGTTTTTACGGGGCGTCCGAAGCCGGGTTATTAATGAATACAGCATCTGATCTTCGAGAATCCATCGATTGGGAGGTTTGTGAGGGAATTGACCACCGTATTGTGGATGGGGAGATCATGTTCAAAATTCCAAAGAATTTCCTTGGCTATTATAAGCGTCCCGATTTGACAAAGGAGATCATCGATGAAGAGGGTTGGTATTCCAGCGGCGATCTCGCTGAGTTGAATGAAAGAAAGAAAATCGTGATCAAGGGAAGAAAGAAAGATTTGATTAAAAAAGGCGGGCAGTCGATTATTCCGGGGGAAATAGAACGGGTGATTGCCGACCATCCAAATGTGAAACAAGCCGTCGTTGTCGGTGTTCCGCATCCGGTGATGGGCGAGAAACTGGTCGGCTTCATCGTAAGGGACAGCGAAGTCAGCGGTCCAAAGTTAAAGAAATTTTGCGCGAACAGAATCGCCGCGTATAAAGTTCCCGATGAGTATCTCTTTCTCGATGAGATACCGACAAACAACGGAAAGGCTGATCGTATGGTTTTGCGGAAAATGGCCGTGAGTCCGGAGGGATCAAAGTTATGAAAAAGACACAATCTTTGCGGAGGAAATTTTTCATACGTGTGTTGCTATCGTTGATCACTATTGTTTTGTTATCCGGCTTTGTACAGCTGTATTTTATCCAACAGCAAATTGCCGATAATGTGGAAAATCAGGCAAATTTGTTGGCGCACAATATTATGGACGGGATCTCAAAAACCGAAACGGCCGCCCATTTGATTGAGCACCAGATCGATTTGAAGATGATCGCCAATGCGAAATATCTCAGTTTGATGTTCAAAGGGAAGTCAGCAAAGGAAATCACAAACGCAGATTTAATTGTGGCCCGGGATCAGTTGGGGCTGGAAGGCATTACGTTATTTGCCCGTAAAGGCAACGATATTGTAGGTGTGAAAGCCACAGAGCCGACGGAGATCGGTTTTTCATTCAAACAATTCGGGGAAGCCGGTTTTCTAGCGATGAGTCGTTTGCTGAAAGGGAAAAATCCCGCTGCTCAAAATGTTTCTTACCAGGCAAAAAACATTGTCGTGCTGCCCATTGCTCAATCGGGTTCTCATGACAACGAGCCCGTATTTAACAAGTATGCCTATTATCATCCTGAAGGATCCGATTACATTATTGACCCTTATATCGAGGCCAATCAAGTTTACAAATTCACCAAAAAGGTAGGACCGGACGCCCAAATTCAGGATGTTTTGATAAACAATCCTTACGTCAAGGAAATCGCGGTGCTGCATCCGAAAGTTTTCAAGGATCCCAGTCTGGCCAAGTCTTTTTATTCTCCGTTGAAGAAAGTTGAATACGGGACATTTAAGCTGAAATCTCCAAACGATGTTCAAATATTAAAGGAAATGGCAGGCGACATCGAAAAGAGGACAGACATCGAAACGATCAATGGAAAAAAGTACTATCAAATGTTTATACCAGCCGGGGACAGTCGAATGATCTATATTGCTTATGACTACCAAAAAATGAGTACGCCGTTATATCGTCATTCCATTATTTTAATTGTGACGGGCCTGCTTTCACTTATTGTCTTATTTTTGGTGACGGCGCGATTCTTCAATCGGATTTATCGCAATATCCAAAGGATCAAAGGGCAGCTTCAATTACTGGAAGAGGGAGATTTGACAGCGGTAAGTGAAGTCCATGATGGAAGTGAATTGGAAGACTTATCAAAGAGTACGAACCGGATGGCGGAACGCCTGCATCAAATGATGAGGGATACACAAAATCAGGCTGATAAAACGGAGCGGCTGTCGGTGATGTTGGAATCGGAAGCTTCTGAATCAGTGGAGAAAATGTATCAGTTATCAACCGAAACCACCATGAAGTCAAGGGAACAATTCTATGAAATTACCGAGTTTTTGGATGAGATTGAGCAGGTCTTGCATTCCTTTAAAGACCAGGAAGGAATCTCGCAAATTCTTGAAAAAGTCAAAGCCATGAGGGAAGTCGCCAATGACCGGACAGCGGCCACCACGGAGATGACGATGACCTTATCGGATCTGCTTAAATCGCTGCATGGCCAGTCAAGTGAACTTTCGGAGATCTCCAGTTCGTTACTTGAGTATATGGAGAAATTTAAACTTTAACAGGAGGCGGCATTGGTGGAATTAACAATTGAAAAAGTTGAAAAGGATTCGTCTGTGGTATTGTACTTGAAAGGGATCCTGGATATTACTACGACTAAACAAATCGACCCATACCTTGAAGAAATCAGTTCCCGGATGGAAAGCCTAACATTCGATTTTTCGGAATTGGAGTTGATGGATTCAACAGGAATCGGCTCAATTATGAATGCGATTCACATGTCACAGGAGAAACAATTCCAGGTCAAGTTTCAGGGAGTCAATGAACTGACCCACGAAGTCTTTGAAATGGTCGGTTTGTACAAAGTACTGGAAGCCTTGAAAGGGGAGGCTATTTGATGTTTCAAGACAAGTTATCTGTACCACACGTTTCCGGAAAGGCGATGGATCAAACGTTGCAAAGGGAGATCAAACTGGCCAGAAACATACAATCCACCTTGCTTAACGGCCAGGCTCCGGATTTTCAAGGAGGGAAGGTGTCTGGTACATCCATGCCGGCGCGGTTAATCGGAGGGGACTATTACGATTTCTATCCCCTGGTTAACGGGAAGATCCGAATCGTGATCGGTGATGTAATGGGGAAAGGAATTCCCGCTGCCATGCTGATGATCTTAACGAGAGGCGCGTTTCGAAGCGCAGCGCAAAGCACACAAAACCCGGGGGAAACGCTGGCGGCAATGAACCGGGCATTATATAAAGACTTGCGGGCTCTCGGGTCTTTCGTTACCTTGTTTTGCGCGGACTGGGACCCTGAAACCTTTCAATTGACCTACGCCAATGCCGGCCATAATCCTCCTTTGTATTTGAACGGCCAAAAAGGCGTTATTGAGACCGTTCCCAAAGTATCGGGCGTTATGGTGGGGGGGCTTCCCGATCAATCGTATGAAGAGAGAGCCATTGTTCTTGAAAAAAATGACATGGTCTTCTTTTACACGGACGGGATTGTGGAAGCACAAAATGACAAGGGTGAGCAGTATCAGTTGGAACGTCTCATGTCGACGTTAACCGAATACGGGGAGAAAGGCGCGGAAGAAATTGAACGAGAGGTGATGGGTTCCATTCGGGCATTCACTGAAGAGGTTCCTCAAAAAGATGATATCACTATGGTTCTTTTGAAAATCAATGCGGATCAATCGGATATCACAAGCCTGAATTCGCCGTTGTTATAGGAGGAGTGGATATGCAAAGCATCGTTTCTAAAGGAAAAGGTGTCAGAGAAGCTATCCAGATTGGGTTGGATTTACTCAATGTGAAGAAGGATGAAGTGGATATTGAAATTATCCGCCAGGAAAGCAAGGGTTTCCTCGGGATCGGCGGAAAAAACGCCGTCGTCAAAATATCCAAAACCCTTCCGGAAACCAGGAAAACCAAAGATCCCTTTGAATCGGTCGAACGGGCGATCGAAAATCTAGACGTTGGGCAAACCCCGATTACCCGATCCGAAAAGTCGCCGAAACCTTCTGTTCAAGATCAGAAGAAGGGCAGGGCATGGGTGCAGGACGGCAAGCTCTATTACCAATCTTCAGCGGACCAATATCCCACTGTTTCGTTTAACAAGGACGTTCAGTTATTCAAAAACCGGCAACCGGTTCAAGCCAATCCTGTCATTCTTTCAGAAAAGGACGATTTTGAAATTCAGGCGGTGTCCGAAAAAAAAGAAACCAGTTGGACCATAGAGGTGGACTCAAGTAAATTGAGCGTCACTCTTAAAGTAGATCCGGGATATGAAATCACCCGTAAAATTCTTGATGCTGAGGCAGATACGAATATTGAGGTCAAAACAAGCGAACAGAAAGAAACGGTTAATTCGTTGACATATGAAGAGGTCATCCAAAGGTTAAAAGAACTTCGTGTGATCCAGGGGTTTCATCATAATGAAATCATGAAAGCATTGGAAATACAAGAAACCGGTACATTGGAGATTGCGAGAGGTGTCCCGGCCAAGCCGGGAAAAGACGGATGGCTGGAAAAATTGGTGGAAGTGGATACCAAACGGGGCTTAAAAGAAGATGGGACCGGAAAGGTGGACTTCAGGGAAAGCCGAACCATCCCCACGGTGGGGAAAGGAAAGGTGATCGCTGTCGTCCACCCTCCGGTTTTGGGACAACCAGGCATTACTGTAACCAATGAACCGCTGCCAGCCAAAAGAACCGTTCCCATTGTATTAAGAACGGGGAAAGGCGTGATGACAGTGGAGAACAAGGTGGTTGCCACAGAGTCTGGACGGCCGTTAATTGAACAACGCGGCACAAATGTGAAAGTGTCAATCATGCCGAAATTAATTCACCGGGGTGATGTGGACCTGGCTTCCGGCAATATTCGGTTTAACGGAGATGTCGAAGTGTTTGGGGACATTAAAAACGGTATGGCTGTAGAGGCCGGAGGGGACATCACCGTTTATTCAACGGTGAACTTCGCAACGTTAACAACTTCGGGAGCGATTGTGACGCGCAGTAATGTGATCGGCTCCGAATTATCGGCCGGCAAAAATAATATGTTGGTGGCCGAATTGGGACACATGCTCGGTATTTTATCTCAACAAATAGACAAGATGGACCAGTTTATTAAACAATTGTCCCAGTCCTCCGCCTTTAAGAACAAAGACACATTGACAAACGGGTTGCAACCGTTAATCAAAATTTTATTGGAAAAGAAGTTTAATGGGTTCACCCCTCTTGCCAAGCAGTATGTTGAGGTGACAAACAAGAGCAAGGAATACCTTGATCGTGAAGAGTGGAAAGAAATTGCGATTTCGCTTCAGAGAGTCTTCCTGTCCCTTACAAATGATGTTATTTCCCATAAAGGAATTGAAGCTCTTTCTATGAAAATGA
>DASVCO010000117.1:0-5118 GCA_036381575.1 Caryophanales bacterium | reverse complement strand
GAATAGCGGTCAAGCTGTTCCCCGGACAATTCTGGAATAATTGTTTTCGGAATGTAGGAAGTCTCAAGAATAATCGGTTCATCATTGGCGCAGCGTAACCTTTTCAACTCAAAGACCTCTGTATCCGGGGTAATTTGGAGCTGTCTCGCAATACTTGATTTTACAGTCCTTTCCTCAATGCTGATAATAATATCCTTCGGGTTCAGGCCTTTTTGCTTTAATACCTTGCTGAAACTATAAAAACCGGAGAGCGACTGCTCAAATTTCGGCTTCGACACGAACGTACCCTTTCCCTGAATACGATTCAGCATTCCTTCCTGCACAAGATCATCAAGGGCCTTTTTTACAGTGTTTCGGCTAATATCATAGTTCCTTTGCAGCTCGTGCTCTGAGGGAAGTTTATCTCCCGATTCCCATTCCCCGGACTCGATTTTATCTTTCAATATCTCTTTTAACTGATGATATAACGGAATAAAGCTCCCATGCTCGATGGTCTTTTCCATTCTGATCCCTTCCTTGATCTAATGATTCACACGTTTTTTTATTTATTTTACTATAGTTCATTCAAAACACAATCTTTTCAATCAGGAAAGGGGGTATTCACAATTGCGTTAATTACTGAGAAGCCATCAGGAATCCACACCCAAATGCTGATACAAAAATGCAAAAATATCCGCTTGTTCATCAATCAATTTTGAAGTCGGCTTCCCCAATCCATGGCCGGCGTTTTTCTCGATTCGAAGCAAAATCGGATGATCTCCCTTTTGCGCCGCCTGCAAGGTTGCCGTGAGTTTCTTGGCGTGGGCGGGAACAACCCGGTCATCCGTATCTGCAGTTGTGATCAGCGTCGGCGGATACTCTGTATTGGACTTAACATTATGAAGCGGTGAATAGGCATAGAGAAATTGAAAATGATCCGGATTTTCTTCGGCATTTCCGTATTCAGATGTCCAGAATCGGCCAACCGTGAATTTATGATAGCGAAGCATATCCGTAACCGGCACGCGGCAAATGACCGCGCCGAATAATTCCGGACGTTGAACCATGCAGGCAGAAACCAGCAACCCTCCGTTACTGCCGCCCATAATCGACAGTTTAGACCGATTGGTATAACGATTCTCAATCAACCACTCTGCCGCAGCGATAAAATCATCGAATACATTTTGCTTGTTTTCAAGCATTCCCTCTTGATGCCAGGTTTCCCCATACTCTCCACCGCCCCTTAAGTTAGCAAGGGCAAAAACCCCGCCGTTTTCCAGCCACATTAACTGGGAGGGTGAAAAAGCAGGCGTTTCGCTTACATTAAAGCCGCCATAACCCGTTAACAGCACCGGATTGTTTCCGTCTAATGCCAATCCTTTTTTGTGCGTAATAAACATCGGGATGGCCGTTCCATCTTTCGAAGGGTAAAAAACCTGTGTCGTTTCATATTTCTCGAGCGGAAATGCTATTTCCGAATCAAAAAACCGGGTCAGCTTCCCTTCTTCAAAACTATAATGAAAAATCGTCTGCGGATACAAAAACGATGTGAAACTGACAAACATCTCTGTTCCTTTCCGTTTACCTGATAATCCGGTTATCGAACCCAGTTCAGGAAGCGGGATATCCTTTTCAAACGCTCCTTCCAGACTATACACCTTCAGTTCATGAGAAGCATGGCGCAAATAAGAGACGACAATATGGCGATCAATCATTGCAACAAGTGAGATCACGTCCTTTCGCTCCGGAATGATCTCCTTCCAATCTTCCCGATTTGGCCGCTCGATATCAATCGTGATTACGCGGCCTTTTTGTGCCTGTAAATTGGTGTAAAAATAAAAAAGGGAACCGTCATTCCCGATAAAGGAATAATTAGCATCTCCGTCGTTAAGAAGACGGACAAACTCTCCCTGGTCTTGCAGGTCCTGGAAATAAATTCGACTCTTCGCCTCTGTTCCTCTCCAAACATGGAGAATCAGGTAACGGTCATCATCCGACATGATCGGGCGAAAAGCGAGCTCCTTGTTTTCCGGCTCCTCGAAGATCAACTTGTCATCTGATTGCGGGGTGCCCAATGTATGCCAGTACACACGATTATAATGGCTCTCATCCTCCGCGCCCACCGTCCCCGGCTCAGGAAAACGGCTGTAATAAAAGCCTTCATTGCCTGCCCATGCAATTGTGCTGAATTTCGACCATCGGATTACTTCCGCGTAATCTTTTCCTGTTTCCAAATTGCGTATTTTGATTTCCTGCCAATCGCTGCCGTCGATTGAAATAGCGTAGGCCATCTTCAAACTGTCCCGGCTGAAAGACAGATGGACCAATGCTGAAGTACCCTTTTCATTTAATCGGTTCGGGTCAAGCACAACTTCAGGCTTGGCACTATGGTCAGCCCGCTGCCTATACAGAACAGCCTGATTTTGCAAACCATCATTTTTGGAGAAATAGATGTACTCTCCCTCTTTTTGCGGGAGAAAATACTTTGGACTATTCCAAAGTTCAGTTAACCTTTCACGAATTTGATCTCGCGCTGAGATCAAGCTAAGATATTCAGACGTTATCTGCTGCTGCTCTTCTCCCCATTGTTTCGATTCCTCAGTTTCCGGATTTTCCAGCCACCTGTACGGATCAGATACAGAGGTGCCATGGTAATTTTCGACGACGTTCTCAATTCTGGTTTCCATCAACTTCCTCCCAGTCCCTAAATAAAATACAAGTCTTGTCAAAAGAAGTTTTGTTGACTAAACGGAATTATCCGCAAATTTAATTGGCAAAGTTTGCTTACCTCGCTTGAAGTTTTGAAAAGGCTTGATAAGCCATCTCTTGAACCTGTCCCACCCGGCAATTGTTCTTTTCAGAATACCATTATTCTATTGAATTTGTACAGATTTGACATAGAGGACCGCCTCTATTTAATTGTTTGGGAAACTAGTTTCCCCGGCCATCCAACCTTTTACCTGAGTCTATTCATAAATGGTAAACAAAACGTTCCCCTGGAACCATCATATGGAATTTCTGGGCGGGATAGCGATGAAATAAATAATCCACAAAATAAGCCGGATTCTCTCTGTTGTTCGGAAACAGATCGTAATGAACCGGGAAAATCATGTCTGCCCCCACTTTGACACCAAAATCCGCTGCCTCCCGGTAATTCATGTTTCCGATAATGCCTCGGGAAGTTCGGGCATAATCGCCTCCGTTAATAGGTAAAAAAACAAGATCTGGGGAAAAACGTTTAACCCTGTCAACAATATTTCGATCAACTATCGTATCGCCGCTGTGAAAAAGTTTCACCCCATTCCCTTCAATCAAATAACCGAAATAGAATGAATTTCCTTGTCCATCTCTCTCATAATCCGTATGAGCAACCGGAATAGGAGTCACCTGGAATTCCCCAACAGAAAAAGATTGATTGTCCTGTACCCCGATAACCTTTCCCGAGTCTATCCCTTGTTCCTTCACCACGGACAGATGGGATGCCGGAATGGCAAATAGCGCCTTTTCGGAAACTGCCGCGAGACGTTCAATAGTCGCTTGATCCAAATGATCATCGTGAAAATGCGTCACAAGCAGGCCGTCAATCCCCGCAAGATCCTCCGGAGCCAAAGGAGGAGCAAAATCCCTTTTGAACTCGCTGTTCGGATCGTTCTCTTCAATCGAAAACGTAAGATAGGGATCAATTACAACGGTCCCGCTCTTCCCTTTTATCAGAATCCCCGACTGTCCCAAATGCCAAATGGCTATCTCACCGTGAGATACGGTTGTCTTTTCGATTTCCTTGGCAAGTGCCGGGCCTTTTTTGTAAACAGGTTTCATTGTAAATCACCTACAATTGAGTGTAATTGTTGCATCATCTTTTTGTATACAGCCACTGCATTCTGCTGCAATTTTTCTGATTCACGCTTGTTTCCGTAATAAAGATAGGGCGTATCGTCTTCTTTTATAACCTTGGAATAAAATCTATCGAGAAGGGACCTCTATTGGAGTCTCAGATCCTTTCGGTATACCAAATTCCGGTTTGCCATCCTCCGTCCAGGTGATCTTCTGCAACCGGGCTTTCCGGTTATCCCAGCCGTCATGAATGCCGGAAGTGGCATGATAGACCATCCAAACCTCCTCTTGATCAGGCGAGGTTGTGAAGCTTACGTGTCCCGGCCCATAAACTCCTTCCGCATCATTTCTTTTGAACACAGGCTCAGGAGACTTGATCCAGTTTTCTCGAACCATTGGGTCAGTTCCGGCTTCAAGGGTTAACAATCCCACTTTGTAATCAGGCGTCCAGCTTCCGCTGGCCGAATAGGCGAGAAACACCTTCCCGTCCTTTTTCAAGACTGCCGGCCCTTCGTTAATAGCTGCACCTTGTTTTTCCCAATCGTATTCCGGTGTCGAAATTAACTGCCTCTCCCCGCCCAATGTCCACGGATTGGCCATAGGGGCCATATAAAGATTTTGCGGGAAGAGATCAGTAGCGCTTTCCCTTTCCCAGCCCGACCAAATGAAATAACGCTTGCCGTCCCATTCAAGCACCGTACCGTCAATTGCCCAATAATCATGTTTCGGATCGGCAATTTTTCCCTTGAATTCATACTCTCCCAGAGCGTCACTCGTCTTTGATTCAAGAACGTACATCCGGTGACTCGGGTTTTGGCCATCGTCGGCGGCGAAATAAATATACCATTTCCCGTTAATCCAATGCAGTTCCGGTGCCCAAATGTCATAACTGTGTTCAGTGCCAACCGGCGGAAGCCAAACCATTTGTTTCTTTGCTTCTTCCCAATCTACAAGGGATTTCGATTTCCATACATTGATGTTGGCTCCAGTGGTAAAGGTGAGATAATAATAACCATCTTTGTGAATAATCCAGGGATCAGGCGTATCACTGAACGTGACAATCGGATTTGTAAAGGTCTTCATGCCGGAATTTCCACCCTTCATGAAAAAAATAAATGCCGCGGCCAGACAAAGGATGACCGCTGATAATATAATCACCAATAGTCGCATTAAACGCCCCAATAAAACATCCCTCCCATCTCTATTAAACTAACGTTCGCCGTCCTTTGCGGCATGTCTTAATAAAAAGGGCAGCCGGGATCCTGAGATCCCAGCCTCAAAAACATCACTGCATATTTTCATTAA
>DASVCO010000116.1:0-48498 GCA_036381575.1 Caryophanales bacterium | reverse complement strand
ACATGCCGAACGTGTTGCCGGGACTATCCGATAATTCACTTACTTGCGCCAGAATACTTTCCTGTTCCGCCGGAAGAATATGATCCCGCTTATGATTGATTTGCTCAAGCGCGAAACGGTACAACTGCAAATCTTCATTCTCTTCAATAAACCCGTTGAGTTTCTCTTCATCCATTGATAGGATCTCCGGAACAACAAATGAAAGCGCGTTGCTCACACGGGCAGCGAGTCCGGAAGCCCGGTCATTCAAGCCCTGATAATGGGAATTCCCCGTATCTTCGTCGGATCTCATATGAGCATAGGCGAACAGCTTTCCGAGTTTCTGCGTAATTTCATCCTCCAGCTGCAACGCATCATATAATGTCTCGGCTGATTCGCCGAGCTTGCCCTGGTATTCCGCCATCTTCGGCAATAAATCTTTCACTTCCTGGAATGACGTCTCCCAATCCTCATCGGTTCGGAAAATCGCTTCCAGATTCCACTTCTCCTCTGCCGGAATTTCACTTCGTTTTGGCAGAGATTTTGTCTGTTCAGCCATACAGCACCGCCTTTTTCAAATTTAATCGTTCTACTGTAATGGTTGGATCAGGTAGACCGGCAAATGACCCGTCTTCCAAATAGCAAATCCAGCCAAAAACATCTCACTCCTCTATCTTAAAATATTCCATCAAGCTTTTCAAAATACTCGCAATCCAAACGGGAAAATTCATCAACCGTCGAAACAGATTCGGAAAGGCCAGGTACTTTGGTAAAAGTGTTTTCGTCGATCCGTCGGAAAAAGCCGAAATGCTCCAGGCAGCGAAGATAGTCCAGAAGAGCGGGCGTTTCATCAAAATCGGGGATAAGCGGAAATTGGCGGATTTGAAAAATTCCTTTGTGGACAAGATTACGAAAGGCGGTTCTGACACGCTTAAGGGTAATGGGTTGTTCAGCAGGCCATTTGAGGAAAAAACGATGAAACAACCAACTTTGCCATAGAAAAACGGGAGTTTCAATGCGATAAAGATGGGGCGTCGGCCAACCGGCTGCCGGGGGAATCAAAGAAAGATTGCCGAACAATTTCCGGACATAAAGGAAAGAGTAAGTTCGGGAACGAAAGGCATTCATGCGCCATCTTTCCTTTACCTTCAACCACGAGGCCGGCGGTAAGAAAATGCCGGATTGAGAAGCCCGATAAAGATCATGAAAGGATAGCTTTGACATGGGAAGATATTGAACGTTGGCCAGCACTTTCGAAGCATTATAAGGAATGATATCCGAAAGTATGGCAAATTGTTTATTATCAGGACAGAAATACAATAAAAAAACGTTAGCATCAGTCTGAGAAGCTTTTCTCAGAGTGAGCCAATCCATTTGGGGAATCTGAAAAATATGCCTTCCTGTGCGCTTCAAACGGTTCCCTCCCAGAATCCAGACCGGAATCAGGCCGGCTTCTTGGTAGGTTTCCGTCCGCTTTATCAATAAATCGGGATCTATAGCGGAACATTGAAATTCAAGTGCGGTTTGATGGGGATAAGTATGGAGCATCAGATCAGGACGTTGTTTCAGTAGGGGAAGGTAAGGTTCCAACTTAACCTTTACGTTTTGGGAGACAAGCCATTCATAAAGCAGCTTCTTCCCGTTTAAATGATAAGCCGATTCAGCCTCTGTCTCAAACGAACATTTCATGCCCTTTATGTGGGCGAAATGCCAACTCACCTTGTTTCCGAGCCGCATCCGAACACTGCCGTTACATACCGGACAAAAAAATGATTCGCGGCGCCGGAGGCCAAGCAGCTCGCTTTTTCCCCGCCTGTCCAATAGCGAAAAAAGCGTACCGTCTTCACGTTTTGCCACGAGCAAACATATCACATCCATTCTGGAAATTAGGTTTGAAATTCGGGTTTCGGGAAGATAAGTGAATGAAAAGAGAGGAAATGACGAAGAAAGTTCTTGCAGGGGCCAGGTGAAGAACTGAACCCCTGCATTTAAATAAAATATTACCATATTAAAGCAATGGCGACAACAATCTGGAAGTGGATTCAACTACACGCGACAAAATGGAGCGTTTGCGGAACCTGTCATACAACAATTGTTTCGAAAGGCGGAAATCTTCTTCAAAATCCCGGACCAATTCATTCGTACTTTCAGTTCGATAAAGAAACGCGTTCACTTCAAAATTCAAATGAAAGCTTCGCATATCCATATTTGCCGTTCCGATGGATGCCAACTCCCCATCTACAACGATCAATTTACTATGCATGAAGCCTTCTTCGTACTCATAGATTTTCACCCCGTCTTTAAGCAAGTCAGGGAAATATGAACGCGAGGCGTAGAAAACAATTCGCTTGTCCGGCCTGTCGGGGACAAGAATCCGAACGTCAATTCCGCTTAGGGCCGCAATTCTTAGTGCACTGAAAATGTCCGCATCCGGAATAAAATACGGAGATGCAATCCAAATTGATTTCTTTGCGGAGACAATCATTGAGAAGAACAGACTCTTGATAGCCTCCCATTCTCCGTCCGGTCCGCTTGCGACCATTTGCACGCCCCCGGATCCAGCATCCGGTTCAAAAGGCTTCGGGGACAAATAATCAGGCAACAGTAGCGATGTGCCGGTCATATAATACCAATCCTGCAGGAAGAAAAGCTGCAAACTGCGAACCGCTTCTCCCTCAACACGCAGATGGGTATCGCGCCAGAATTGAAACCCGTTCTTCTTTCTCCCCAAATACTCATCACCTATATTCAATCCGCCTATAAAACCGATATTTCCGTCAATGACAACAATTTTCCGGTGATTCCGGTAATTGATCTTATGGTTCAAGAAAGGGAGCTTCACCGGGAAAAATGATACCATCTCAACGCCGGCTTCACGTAATTCACGCCGATATCGTTTCGGCAACAGCCAGCTCCCGACTGCATCGTATAGAAAACGGACTTCAACGCCTTCCTTCACCTTCTCGATTAACAAATCTTTAAACTGGCGGCCAATCCCGTCATCGCGAACAATATAGTATTCCAAATGAATATGGTGTTCAGCGCCCCGCATAGCTTCGAAAATACTGTCATACGTCTCTTCCCCATTCGTCAGTATCCTTGAATCGGTCGAAAACGAAATGGGGCTCTTCCCAAGTTTGTGAGCCAACCGGAACATCAATTGCTGATGATCCCCCATGGTTTCCATTTGTTCTTTTTTGATCGGTCGTGACTCTTCCATTCTTGCAAAGGCTTCATCGTCCAGAAAGGCTTTTCTGCGAAATAAGCGATGCTTTCGGTAACTCTGGCCGAAAATAATATAAGAAATAAAACCGATAATCGGAAAAATGGCCAATACAATTAACCAGGTAATGGTTTTGGAAGGATCACGGTTTTCCAGGAAAATGACAATCGCGATTAATAAAACCGTAATCGTAAACCCGATGTTTAAAGTGCCGCTAATCCAAGGCTTCCAATAACCTTGCGCAAACGAAACGGCGGCAACAATGGCTAGAATGGCAGCCAGTAACGGTAATTTATTCTTCATGAGCAATTCTTCCCCTTAGTTGTTTATCTATCCAAATGTAACTATACAAGATGGGGGGACCCGGTTCAATTGATATCGTCCCTGTACGAAAGAACATACAAAAAAATAAAAAGAACCGCTTTCGCGATTCCAATTCAATATCAAAGATTTTATCCCTTGTGAGGTTACAATTACCGTTGAATTGATAAGCACTAACTATGGGAATTGACAGTAATACTTTCTTCAAGGGATTCTTCTTTTTCCCAGAGATTAAGGTTCAATCGGAAACCGGCTTCGCAATGTGGCAAGCGCCTGATCTTTTATAATCAGCTTTCCGTATTCCTGAAGGCGATGGATGGTTAAGTCTGTTTCGAAGCCATATTCCAACAGCACACTTAGTTGGTTGTCCTGTTGCTCGTCTTCTTCCTCTTCTTCGTGGAAAACGGCGTGCAAATAATAAGCATCTTTGAAATGATATAAGCTCGTGGACAGGTTCCCTCCGTCAAAACGATGGCCTAATTGGATGGCATCTTCGAAATCATCGAAGCCGATCAAGAAAGAAAGCTCATCGTCTCCTTCCGGACGAGAAATCCGTTCCAATTTCCGGTGTTTCATATTAGCGGATTGCTCCATCAAGCTTTCCATCTCTTCATCAACGGGAATGTCGATCTGCTTCTCATCATTAATCGGCAGCTCTAGTTTGGAACCGTCTTTGGAAAGCTGTGCTCTCGTGACGATGATCTCCAAACCCTTTTCCAGTGCCTGGACCTGAATCCACAAGGGCCCTTCCAATGAGAATTCTTCCTCATGATGGGCCTCATCCATCATTTCCCAGAATAATTCTTCTCCACGTTCACGGTTATACCAAATTTCTTCACGGTCGAATCCCCGCTTCTCCATATCCACATACGTAATGAAGAACTTCAACGTATGATCGTTAACTCTTTCGATTTTCATTATCAATTCGCTCCCTTCTGTCTTCTTGCAGAAGCAGATATCGGAGCCAGAAGCCAGAGAAGAGGCCTTTTCAGAGAAGTAAAGGCATCATCCAATCAGAAGCCATCATCATATGACCACGGTGAATGTGCTTACATCAAGTCCAAATCTCTGACCTCTGACCACTTGTGATTCATTCGCTTTATTCAAGGTCTTCCATACAAATGCAATCCTTGTACCCTTATTCTATGATAAAATAAAGCAGAATGAAATCAATAAACGTCGAAACGGTTGGATTTGGTACAATAAGCCCGCCAGTTCCGACTGCCCTTTTCAAAGAGCTTACCCTATCCTATGAACATTTCGGGCCGAAGATGTAAAAAAAGCACCTTCCGGTCAGGAAAAGTGCTTTTTTGAGATTGTCCTCTTTAAATGAGAATATCAAACCACAGGATCGGGTAATCCTTTCAGCTTGTCTTAACTTAATTTACCATGCGTTGCGCTTCTCTCAGTTGAAAGGTACGAACCTTCCTCGGCAAGAAACGGCGGATTTCATCCTCATTATATCCGACTTGCAAACGCTTTTCGTCCAAAATAATTGGGCGACGCAGCAAACCGGGATTATCACTGATCAATTGAAACAATTCCTGAAGCGGCATCGTTTCAAGATTGATGTTAAGCTGTTGAAATGCCTTGGATCGTGTGGAAATGATCTCATCTGTTCCGTCTTCAGTCATTCTGAAAATCTCTTTAATCTCTCCGACCGTCAACGGTTCCGAGAAAATATTTCTCTCTTCATAAGCGATATCATGCTCATCCAACCAGGCCCTCGCCTTTCGGCAGGAAGTGCAACTAGGAGATGTATATAGTGTAATCATGGTTTCACTCCTTTCGGTAAACATCCGTTACCTCACCTTTATTATATAATAATTTTTCTAATTTGGATAGTGGGTTTCAGAAAAAAATCATGTTGAACAATTGCTTTGTTTTTTATGTACCCGGAATTCAACATATATAATCATAAAAAAGGAGATTTTTTTGAAAAAATCTCCTCAAGCCGATGTTTTAATATTCGATGAAGGTTTTTTCGGCGGTTCCGGGTTCCAACCTCTTAGTTTATCTTTCAAGACTTCTTTCAGCGCATCACGTTTCTTTTTTCTTGTTTTTTGTTTTTCCTTCATGGTACCATCACCTGCCTTTCTTCGGGCGTAGATCCACTTTGGAACCGCTTCTCAATCCCTTTCTTAAGAGGGCTCTTTCGTATTCTCGAATGCCAGAATGTTTTCATCCTTTTCTTCCTCAATCGCCAAAACTTTATCGACATCTTCGTAAGTGTCACCATATAATTCTTCGTCTTTGTACGTATGAATTTCTTCATACGTTTTCTTCATCTTCTCAAGAATGCTTTCTTCCGATTCGTTTTGCGGTGACCAATACAGAATTTCCATTTCATTTACTTCATTAGTCGCAAGGGAGCGCCGGCGGTATCCGATGGAAATCGCATGCTTGAATCCTTCCCTTTTATAGAAATGAAGCCGTTTTTCCGTATCGGAGTCTTCATAGTCGATCGGTTCCACTTCAAGGATGATTGGTTTGTTCTTTTTCTTCAGCTTTTCAATCAACTTGTGGCCAAGTCCCTGGCCTCTTGAGGCAGAGGAAACATATACATAATCCACGAAAACAAAGTCCTTTGTTTCTACGTACATAAGCACATGATTTGGACCCTCGTCCTTGTGATACATGTCTCCCTTTTCCTTCAACAATAGCTCCATATGTTCCTTTGACTTCATCTCTTCTGTTGGAAAATATTCATTCAATTTCTCGTACCAATTCATCGATTTACCTGCCTTTTTAAACTGATTGTTGGATCGGTTATCTCACCGATTCACTTCCGGTCCCGTTTCCCGCCTCTCACTTCTATTATACCACACTGACTGTATCGTATTTATTTTATCTTTTCCTTTGCTCATCCTTTTGCTAAACTATAGTTAAAATTACGTGTTGGCCGGATTGGAGGAAATGCTGTGATTGGATTCATTGTTGATCTTCTCGTGCTGGCTGTACTTGTGATCGGGTTAACAGCCATGCTTGGCGTGATTTCCACAAAAATTGGTGAACGTGTATTCGGAGGAAAGAAAGGCAACATCTTCTATGACCAAAACATGAATTCGCAAAAAGGATGGCGGAAAATGACCAGAGAATAAGAGGTCAGGTAGGGAAACCAAGTTCGATTTAGCGTATTTGCGCCCGAATTTTATCGAGCTCACTCAGGCCACTCAGACGTTGCTGCGAAATGTGGTAACGGCCTGAGTTCTATACCAGCACTTATGGCTGAAAGTGGAAAAAACCTTCACTGTGCAGTGAAGGTTCTCTTTGTATTGATAATGATATCGTAAACCAGTGAGCCTGTCAAAGCCCCTTTAATTCAACGGTGTATAATCAACGCCTTGACTATAAGTATTGTTTGCATCCCAAATGAGAAATTCATGGATGCCATTTTCATTAAGCGCACGGATTTGAGCTTCCACTTCTTCAGCACCGTAAGTACGGTGGTGAGGCAGCCAGGATGCTGTAAAGTCCTGAATCCAAGGCCTTTCAATCGGCGGGTCTTCCAATTTGCCCAGCTTCTTTTTCTCAGCTTTTGCATAGGCAACAGTCAACTCATACGGGTGCAAGTCGGGATAGCGAATGCCGAAATACGAGGTCCAATGACTCGGATAAATCATCGACGATATAATATCCACGTTCTTTGAAATCTTGGTCATGTTCTGGCCGATCCCTGGAGCTGCTGGAAGCGTCGCCGTATAACCGAAAATATCCACGGATAACTCAACATCATAAGGGGCAAGCTTCTTGTGCATGAATTCAACAAAATCGGTTACCGCATTTACACGTTGCTGAACATCGAGCTCCTTATCCTTCTTGTTGTATTCCTCATAATTACCGGTGGAATATTTTAAATCAGCGGCATGGTTTTGGAAGCCTTCCGGAAAGCGCACATAATCAATTTGGATTTCCTGAAAACCCATTTTCGCGGCGGCAATAGCGACACTGGCGTTATATTCCCAGTTCTTCTTCAAAAAAGGATTAATAAATGCCGTGTCTCCGCTTGCTGTCCACAGTTCTCCATTCTGCCGTCGGAATGAAAGTTCCGGATTCTCATGAGCACGTTTGTCATCCTTAAAACAAACAATCCGGGCGATTGGCCAAATATCATGTTTCTCCAATCGTTTCAATAATTCTTTCGGCTGTTTGATAATGGGTTGTGCCGCTTCTGCAAAAGGAGCCTCTTTGTTCTCGGGAACAAAAGCGATAGTACCGGAAGCGTCCTTAAGATCGATAACGATTGAATTCAAATCACTTGAATCAATCAAGTCAATCAAATCTCCCATTCGCGAAGTCGTTGCCGTCCAGAACGTCGAATAAATCCCACGCACATGTTTGGGACGTTCGAAATCATAACCATCCTGATAGACAAACCGCGGCATCAATTCCGGAAGTTCCAACTTATGCAATCCCATTTGCAAGGAAGAGAGAAGCAGAACCTGTTTCGGACCCTCACCGTCCTCTGCATAAACCGTAAAACCCGTCCCAAAGCATAATATTGCCGTCAGCAATATGGTTATAAACCTTTTCCCCACATAAAGCACCCCATTCTGGCTGTATAAATTAAGGTTTCGGGGCTAATTCAGAAACGAACCCCCATTGTGTATCTTCTCTCATTATAATGTCATCTTTCTGCAATGAAAAGGGTTTTTTCGACATTTATTTTACGAGTGGACCATTTAATATTTCAGTTATTTTATCAAGCGTGATCACTCCACGAAACCTCTCCATTACGCGGCCTTTTCGGTCCAATAAATAAGTGGTTGGAATTCCGAGGACGCGATATAAATCCATAACATTGCCGTTTTGGTCCAACAGAATTGGAAAGCGAATGTTATGTTTTTTTACAAAGGCCTCCACATTAGACAGGCTAGACTCCTGGGAGGTCATATTTACACCGATCACCATCAGTTGTTTGTCAGAAAAAGCCTCGTCAATTCGAACCAAGGAGGAGGCTTCCTGCCTGCACGGAGCACACCACGACGCCCACATATTCAACAAAACATATCTTCCACGGAAATCATTTAATGAAAGCTGGTCTCCCTTTAAAGATTTCAAAGTAAAATTCGGCGCACGCGGCCGGGTTGTTTCTTTGTCGTCTTTAACCTTGTATAAGTTAGTCGGTTTGCTCCCCGTTAGCTGATTTCCGCTCGCCCTATCCAATGTACCGGAAAAGGAAAGAAGAAACGCAATAACGCTAGAGGAAAACAACAAATAAAACCATTTCTTATTCACATCCATCACCTTCTACTTTATTTGTACGACCCTTAGCCGACTTTATGCTAAACAAATTGAGTCATAAAACGAGAAACACCGGAAAACAAGAAATGTTATAATGGCGCAAAGGGAGGACATTATGCAAAAATCTCATATATTGTTAGCCATCTGCGTTCTTATATTATTAGGACTCATTCTTTATTCATGGTGGAGCGGCGAAAACCTTGGTTGGTGGCTGAAAGGATGGTCACTCGTGTGCGTAGCCGTCTATATGGCGCGTTTGTATGAAAAATACCGAAAAAATCGAGAGGATTAAAGACATAAAGAAAACTTGGCTTGCGCCAAGTCCTTGGTGCAAAGAAAGCCTTAGTTGCATTTAACAACGAATCGCCGAGTAGACTATGTCTCGGAGGAGCCGAGAAGACTATGTCTCGGAGGAGCCGAGAAGACTACCTTCTGAACCCGCTTTGGGCTACGGAGTGCTTATCTATCGACTTACTCGTGTCTTCAACGTCGATTTTCTTCTCTGCTGACACGAGATATTTACCGGCACATTATACTTGCTGATACGGTAATAAAAGAGGGTGTCCCAAAAGCCTCAGCTTTTGGTGACACCCTCTTTAGTTTCGTGCATTAAGATTGAGCTTGCAAATTCAACTTAGGCGGTTCTTTGCCTTCGTTATGCTCATCATCATACAGGTGGCAAGCTACCCAGTGATTGTCGCGAAGTTCCTGCCACTTTGGCGAAACTTTCGCGCAAACATCCATGGCCATCGGACAACGGGTCCGAAAACGGCAACCGCTCGGTGGAGCGATCGGGCTCGGAACATCACCTTCGATAATAATACGTTCGCGACTGCGTTCCACTTCCGGATCTGCAACCGGGATAGCGGACAACAATGCCTGCGTGTAGGGATGCAATGGATTCTCATACAACTCATCGGAAGTTGCCACTTCTGCCATATTCCCCAAATACATAACACCTACACGATCACTGATGTGCTTGACCATCGAAAGGTCGTGGGCAATAAACAAATATGTCAATCCACGTTCACGCTGCAGTTGCTGCATCAAGTTAACAACCTGTGCCTGGATCGATACATCAAGCGCAGAAATCGGTTCGTCCGCAATAATAAAGTCCGGATCGACCGCGAGTGCCCGGGCAATGCCAATTCGTTGGCGCTGGCCGCCACTGAACTCATGCGGGTAACGATTCGCGTGTTCGCGATTCAATCCAACTGTCTCCAACAATTCGTAGACACGCTTTTCCCGTTCCTTCTTATTTTTCACCAAACCGTGGATGTCGATTCCTTCGGCAATAATATCTTTAACCGTCATTCTCGGATTAAGTGATGCATAAGGATCCTGGAAAATCATTTGCATTTTCCGGTTGAACTTTTTCAAGTCTTTCTTTGACATTTTCTCGTGGACGTTTTCCCCGTCAAATTTCACTTCGCCTTCCGTCGATTCGTACAAGCGAATAATCGTCCGCCCAGCTGTCGACTTTCCACAACCGGATTCTCCCACAAGACCGAATGTTTCACCTTTGTATATATCAAAACTTATATCGTCAACGGCTTTCAGTACTGCGTTCCGTCCAACGTTAAAGTGTTTTTTCAGATTTTTAATTTCGAGTAATTTCTTATTTGTTTCAGCCATTATTTACCCCCCTATCCTTGCGGCTTCGGGAGCTTCTACCTTAGGTGCACGCTCATCGAGAAGCCAACAGGCGGTTTTCTGCGTTTCGGATAACTCCGTGTATTCGGGCATTTGCTCCGTGCACACTTTCATTGCGTGAGGGCAACGCGCCGCGAATGGACAACCCTTCGGCGGATCAGCAAGATCCGGAGGTGTCCCCGGGATCGCCAGAAGATCCTCATCTTCCGACCCCAATTTCGGCATCGAGGCCAACAATCCCCAAGTGTATGGGTGTTTGGCTCCATAAAAAAGTTCATCAACCGTTCCCGTTTCGACAATTTTCCCTCCATACATGACTGCTACACGCTGTGCCATGTTGGCAACAACACCAAGATCATGTGTGATCAGGATAATTGCCGTCTCAAATTTGTCTTGCAGTTCTCTCATTAAATCGAGAATTTGCGCCTGGATTGTCACATCCAATGCCGTTGTCGGTTCGTCAGCGATTAACACCTTCGGATTACAGGCAAGCGCAATCGCAATCACCGCACGCTGGCGCATTCCTCCGGAAAATTGGTGCGGATACTGTTTCAAACGAGCTTCCGGATTTGGAATGCCGACAAGATTCAACAATTCCAGAGCACGTTCGGAAGCTTCCGCCTTACTGAGATTCTGGTGTTTGATCATGCCTTCCATAATTTGGCGCCCTACAGTCATTGTGGGATTTAACGAAGTCATCGGATCCTGGAAAATCATTCCGATGTCCTTGCCCCGAATGGCTTCCATTTGCTTCGTTGATTTCTTTGTTAAATCCTCATCATTGAAAATCACTGACCCGCCTTTAAACCTTCCCGGCGGCTGGGGGATCAGCTGCATAATTGATTGGGCTGTCACACTTTTCCCTGAACCGGATTCGCCGACAATCGCGAGGGTTTCGCTTTTCTTCAGGTGAAAGTTGACGCCCCGTACAGCTTGAACTTCCCCGCCGTACGTGTCAAAAGATACTTTTAGATCATTGACTTCAAGTACATGGTTTTTTTCCATTTCATTTCACCCTTTCTACCTTCGTTCCTTCGGATCGAGCGAATCTCTCATTCCATCTCCGATAACGTTAAAAGCAAGCATTGTCAAACAGATGAAAAATGCAGGGAAGAACAGTTCCCACGGATAATACTGCATTGCTTTTACCCCTTCGGAAGACATCGTACCCCAGCTTGCCATCGGTGCGGGAACACCCAGGCCAAGGTAACTTAGAAACGCTTCCGTAAAGATCGCATTCGGGATCGTCAATGTTAATGTGACAAGAATCTCACCTAACGTATTCGGAATCAAGTGGCGGAACAATACCCTCGGTGTAGAGGCACCAAGTGAACGAGCAGCCATTACGTATTCATCAGACTTCATTGACAAAACTTGTCCACGGACAATCCGCGCCATATTGATCCACCCGGTCAAGGTCATCGCGATAATAATCGTAAATAGACCTGGTTCCATGACAACCATTAACAAAATAACAACGAGCAGATAAGGAATTCCAATCAGAACATCGGCAATTCTCATCATATATTCATCAACTTTACCGCCGACAAAACCTGCAACGGCACCCCAAATCATACCGATGATGATGTCAATAATTGCAGCCGTGAGGCCGATAAATAACGAAATTCTTGCACCGTACCACGTTCTTGAGAACATGTCACGTCCTAGTGCATCCGTTCCAAACCAATGTTCACCCGAAGGCGATTGGTTGGCGTTGATCAAACTAGTATTATGGTAGTTATATCCGGAAATTGCCGATCCGAATATGGCCATGAACGTCAGGATCAGAAGAACGATAATACCGAAAAGCGCAAGCTTGTTTTTCTTAAAACGGCGCCACGCATCTTTCCAATACGATAAACTCGGTCCAGCAATCTTCTCCGCTTCTTCAGCATCCCTTTCAACCGGCCGAAATAAATCGTCTGACAATGGTTGTTGCTGCATCAATTATTTCCCCTTTCCGCCGGATAGTTTAATACGGGGGTCGATCAATCCGTAAATAATATCGACGATTAATATCGAGAATAACAACAGTACGCTATAGAATACCGTAACCCCCATAATCGTCGTGTAGTCACGGTTTGTGATACTTGTGACAAATTCATTTCCAAGTCCCGGAATACCGAATATTTTCTCAACAACAAAACTACCGGTCAAAATCGCCGCCAACAGCGGGCCCAAATATGACACAACAGGCATAATTGCATTTCGAATCGCATGCCGGTAAGTTACAACACTTTGCTTAATCCCTTTTGCCTTTGCCGTTTTCACATAATCCGATCCTAATTCTTCCAACATGCTGGAACGCATTAAACGGGCCACAAAGGCTAGCGGCATGGCCGAAAGTGCCACCGCAGGCAAAATCGTATACTCCCATCCCTCAAATCTTGCCACAGGCAACCAGTTCAATTTCAATGCAAATATATATTGCAGCAATGATGCCAGAATAAAGTTGGGAACGGAAATTCCGAACACTGCGATCACCATCGCGGCGTAATCTGCAAGTCTATTATGCCGCAAGGCGGCAATACAGCCGAACAATACCCCGAAACCCAATGCTATAAAAACAGCTTCAAGTCCGAGAATCAAAGATACCGGGAAACTCCGGCTAATAATATCGTTTACACTTTGTCCTTTATATTTAAACGAAGGGCCAAAGTCCCATTGGGCAACAGACACGAGATAATCAAAATATTGTTGATACCATGGGTTATCCAGCCCGTAAAATTCCCTCAGACCTTGTTTGATTTCCGGAGGTATTCCCTTCTCAGTTGTGAAAGGCCCACCCGGTGCGGCTTTCATTAAGAAAAAAGTCAATGTAACGATAAAAAATAAGGATACAAGAATAAAGAGCACACGCTTCGTTAAATAACGACCCAAAACATTACACCTCCATAATCTATGATGCCCTGTCTCTTGATTTCAGAAGAAAGGTATATGAGGATGTCCCCATATACCTTATTTTAATCTTAACTCAGCTTTTTGCAACCATTTATCCACAGTAATATTTAACAATCTACCTAGTGAGCGGCGATATAAGCCCACTTGTAATCAGATTTGCCGAGGCCGTTAATGAATACACCCTTAACATAAGGTTTCTTCACATAAGCGACCGTGTAGAAGTAAATCGGTGCAATCGGCATATCTTCCATGAATACTTTTTCAGCTTGCTTCATTGTGGCCATACGTTGTTCCGGATTGTCAGCCTGGCCATAAGACTTTTCAAGAAGGCTGGCGTATTTCTCACTGTGCCAGTTCGTATAGTTGTTGCCGCCTTTTTCCTTAAAGATTTCAAGGAAATTGATGGCATCGTTAAAGTCACCCAACCAGCCCATACGACCTACCTGATAGTTGCCTTCTTCCAATTTTTTCAAATACACTTTCCATTCGGCATTATACAATTTCACATCCACGCCGAGGGTATCTTTCCACATTTCCTGAATGGCCTGTGCGATTTTCGCGTGGGCTTCATTTGTGTTGTAGGAAAGCGTAATCTCTGGAAAGTCTGCGACACTGTCATAGCCGAGTTCTTTCATGCCTTGTTTCAGCAACTCTTTCGCCTTTTCAACATTGTTATCCTGAAAATATCCTTTTTTGTTTTCCGGGAACATGGACGGCGGTACAAGCGCCATTGCCGGAATTTGGCCGGCTTTCGTAATTTGTTCTACGATACCTTTACGGTTGATGGCATACGAGAACGCTTTACGAATCTTAAGATTGTTGAACGGTTCCTTCTCTACGTTAAACGCGTAGTAGTAAACACCAGCGATCGGCTTAATGTTCAAGGTTCCTTTTTGTTTCAAAGTCGGGATAGCCGCAAGCGGCAGCTGACCTGTTGGCATACCTGCCCAGTCCAATTCGCCGTTATTGTACATGTTCAATTCAGTCTGCTCATCTTCGACCATAACCATTTGAATTTTATTCAAATGAACGTTTTCTTTGTCCCAATATTTCGGGTTCTTCTTCAGAACAATTTCGTCTTTATGTTCCCATTTTTCGAGTGTATACGGGCCATTGGTAACGAAATTCGGTCCTGCATCCGTATACCATTTCGGATTGGCTTTTGCTACTTCTTCATTGACCGGCATGAAGGTCGTGAAAGCCAACAGTTTCTCGAAGTATGGAGCCTTACGACCTAAGGTTACAATCAGCTTCTTGTCATTGACAACTTTAATGCCGACTTTGTCAAGCGGTACTTCACCCGCTTTTGCTTTTTCTGCATTCTTAATCGGATATAATTGGTAAGCATACGTGGCTTCATGCTTAGGATTGAGCACCCATTTCCAGGCGTACTCAAAGTCACCGGCAGTTACAGGATCACCGTTTGACCACTTGATATCGTCCCTTAATGTAATCGTATACTTCAAACCGTCATCAGATGTTTTGATTTCTTTAGCCATCGCCGGTTTTACTCCATCCGGAGTAATCCGGGTCAACCCTTCGAAAATCGACTTAATGACAACCGCGGAAGTGGTGTCTGTTGCAGTTCCCGGGTTCAAGGAAGGCGGTTCTGTCTTGATATTAATGTTAAGAACCTGCTCTTCAGCCATCTTCGCCCCTGATGATGAATCTCCTTCTGTTGTCCCCTCATTGCTATCGCCATTACTACTTCCTCCAGTAGTGCCTCCTTCAGTGTTTCCGCCTCCGCTACAGGCCGAAAGGAAGAGACTCATGACGAGGGCAAGAGCCATAAAGATGGTTAACTTGGATTTTCCTCTCATTATAGGAATGACCTCCCTTAAAGATGTATAAATTCGTAGATTCACAGTCTCACAAGATGTCTAAGAAATTGTGAAGCTGGCCTACATCGCTTATTATACTAGTTCCCTGTGCTTTTTGCATTATTTTTTTCATTTTATTTTCGAAAACCCTTACATGATTACGCTTTCATAACAAAAAATAGGCCCAAAGACCCATCATTAATTTCGTGGTTTTTTTACAGGATTTTCTGTTTCCTCCGATTTATCGACGATTTTCTTTTATAACGGTTTCGCTTTTGAAATAAGGGGGTATTTCCCATGAGAATTTTCCCTGCTGCTTAAAAATTATAAACTTGCCGGGAAATCTCGAATTGCTTTTCGGCCGGAAATTTTGTATACTGCTGTTAATTTAAAAAACATGCGAGGAAAAAGAGAGTACGTTTTCGAAACCTCTCAGAGAGCCTGTGGTTGGTGAAAACAGGCAGGGGACGTCAGCGGAATGGACTTTGGAGCACCAAACCGAAACAATTGGAGTAGGCTTTGGCGTTTCTCCGTACGTTACCACGGAGGCCGGATGGAAGAAATCCGGAATAAAGAGCCTTGTTTTGTAAGGTATAAGGGTGGCACCGCGGTCCATTCGTCCCTTGATGACGAACGGGCTTTTTTTATTTGTCAAAATAGAAAGGATGACTGCAAATGGCGACGATATTCTCAGGAATTCAGCCGACACATACACTGACGCTCGGCAATTATTTAGGAGCACTGCAACATTTTCCGCCTCTTCAAGAGGAGAATGATTGTTATTTCTGTATTGTGGATCAACATGCCATAACAGTGCCACAGGATCCCGACGAGTTGAGAAAAAACATCCGTAAACTGGCCGCGTTATATCTGGCGGCCGGTATTGATCCCGATAAGTCCGTGCTATTCATCCAATCAGAGGTTCCGGCGCATTCTCAATTGGCTTGGATGTTGCAGTGCGTGACTTACATCGGAGAACTGGAACGCATGACGCAATTTAAAGACAAGTCGAAAGGGAAAGAGGCAGTATCCGCCGGACTTCTAACCTACCCGCCTCTGATGGCAGCGGATATACTCTTATATAACACCGATATCGTTCCAGTTGGCGATGACCAGAAGCAACACATTGAACTAACACGCGATATTGCCGAGCGCTTTAACAACCGATATAATGAGATTTTTGCCATTCCGGAAGGCCGGATCCCGAAAGTGGGCGCTCGTATTATGTCGCTGGTTGAACCAACAAAGAAAATGAGCAAATCCGACACCAATGAAAAAGCTACGATCTTTCTGCTTGATGATGAAAAGCGAATTGCCAAAAAGATCAAAAGCGCTACGACGGATTCGGATATGACCGTGCGCTATGATCCGGAAAACAAACCGGGCATTTCAAATTTGATGTCGATCTTGTCCCTTTGTTCAGGAAAGACGCTTGAGAACATTGAAAGTGAGTATGAAGGCAAAGGTTACGGTGTCTTCAAAAGCGACGTCGCCGAAGCTGTCGTGAACAAATTAAGGCCATTGCAGAAACGCTATCACGAATTAATTGAATCCGATAAGCTCGACGAGATTCTGGACAAAAGTGCCAAGAAAGCTGACAAAGTCGCGCAAACAACACTCAGGAAAGTGGAACATGCGATGGGACTCGGACGATAAAACAGATAATCCCGTTACAGGTTTTTACCTGCGGCGGGATTTTTTCACAAATCAAAGGGTGTAGGCTATCACCAAAAAACCCCACGCTCCAAAAACCAATTAAAGAAAACTTGGCTTGCGCCAAGTCCTTGGTGCAAGAAAGCCTTAGTTGCACTTAACAACGCATCGCCGAGTAGGCTATGTCTCGGAGGAGCCGAGAAGACTACTTCCTGAACCGCTTTGGGCGACGGGGTGCTTATCTATCGGCTTACTCGTGGCTTCAACGTCGATTTTCTTCTCTGCTGACACGAGATATTTACCTGCACATTATACCTTCTGATACGGCAAAAAAAACAACCCCGGTGCCCGAGGTTGTCTGTCAGTGGTTTTGTTGCTCGTTCACACGCCCGCCGTGTTCCAATTCCCAAATGTTTTCGAAGTAAGGCTGTCCTTTGACAAGCCTTTTGCAAATTTCATAATGCCGCTCCGACCACCCGTCTTTGATTTCATTGTATAACGATTGCCATGCGGCATGAAAATCCATCGTCTGAATCTCGAAATATTTCTTGGGGACCCACTCCGTATACCAATATCTTATTTCCGCTGTACTTCCTGCCGCATGCAACTGGTCAAGAGCCATGAACAGTAACTGTTTCAACTTTCTTTCGCGTCTTGTCAAGCCACGCATCCAACGTGGATCAGGGGACAGTATATGGAATTCCTTGCTGTCGATGTTGGCCTCGTAATGGTAGGACTTCGGCTCTTCATTTTTCACCTTTTCGAAAACGGCCTGCTCCTGCCTGGGAATCAGCCTGCTTTTGCGTACCGGGATCCGATACCCCATAGTATCAACAGCAATAATCCGTTCACCGTCACTGGCAATAAAGCAGTATTCGATTGGCTTGCGCTGATTGTTTTTCCGGATGAAGCTTTTGTTATGTACGTCTCTCATTAGATCGTTCGGCAAGTCGTAAAGGTCATTTTCGATCAAGGAAAACAGCGCCGATTCAAGTTTCAATACAGGAACTTGATCGAGCAGTTCAATCAAGTCGTCCTTCCTCCACTCATGGAAATCACAGACGTTATAGCCGTTTTCTTCCCCTTCGAACCAATTGACCCATACGTCTCCTAAATACTGCATTGAAAAACCCCTCGCTTACTTCGGTTTTGTACCCACAGTATGGTCAGAGAAAAGCGGAAATATTCCACCTCATCATTTAAAAGGAAACGAAATACTGAGCCAAATAAGAAGAAGGCCCGTAAGAAATAAATAAAATTCCGGTCGAGACACAATAAAAACGGCGTATTCCCCGGCACCTGTACCAACCGCGATTAGGTTCAAATAGAGAATGATCGTCACACCGCCGCCGACAGCAATCCCAAACCCGATCATGAGCACAAAAAAGCGAAAAACCATTGTCCTCCCCCTCGTGACTTGTCCACTATCATTGTATTGTCCAAGCCGTCCATTTATGCTCACTGGTTAAATTGCACCAAAATCCCGATTTTTCGATTTGGATTGATCGAGTGAAACACGATATTGGCATGCGAAATTAAATTATGAAAAAAATAAGCCTCCTGCATCTAACTCACAGGAGGCGCTACTGTCAAAAGCCTGTCTATTTCATTTAATCCTGATATTTTTTGAACACCAGTGTGGCGTTGTGGCCGCCAAAACCAAACGAATTACTCATGGTGACATTAACTTCTCCGAGCTTGCGTGATTCATTCGGTACATAATCCAGATCACATTCCGGATCAGGCGTTTCATAATGGATGGTCGGGGGAAGAATCCCTTCAATAATCGCTTTGGTCGACAATATGGCTTCCACACCGCCCGTCGCTCCGAGCAGGTGGCCCGTCATCGACTTTGTTGAACTGATCGGTAACCTGTAAGCAGCATCACCAAACACTGTTTTCACTGCATGCGTTTCAGATGGATCATTCACCGGCGTACTTGTACCGTGAGCATTTAAATAATCGACCTCATCGGGTCGTAGCCCAGCATCATTTAGTGCCGCCTGCATTGCACGCGCTCCTCCTTCTCCATTCGGAGCCGTCGCCGTAATATGATAGGCATCTGAAGTCGCTCCGTAACCGGCGACTTCCGCATAAATATGCGCCCCTCGTTCGAGTGCAGATTCGAGAGATTCCAGGATTAGTACACCCGCTCCTTCTCCCATGACAAATCCGTCACGATTGGCATCAAATGGACGACTGGCCGAATCAGGATCGGGGTTGGTCGACAATGCCTTCATAGAGGAGAATCCAGCAAACGCCATATCAGTCAATGCCGCTTCACAGCCTCCTGTCACCATTACATCAGCGTCTCCCCTTTGAATTACCTTGAACGCATCGCCGATGGAATTCGTTCCGGTTGCACAGGCGGTTACTGTGCAACCGTTTACCCCTTTGGCGCCCAGCATAATTGATACCTGGCCCGCCGCCATATCCGGAATCATCATCGGTACGAAGAACGGGCTGACCCGACGATATCCTTTCTCATCAAACATCCTAACCTGCTTTTCAAAGGTTCCCATGCCCCCGATACCGGATCCTATCCAAACCCCGACACGATCTGCATTCTCATCGGATATTTTCAAATCCGCATCCTTAACCGCCATGGCGGAGGCTGCCATCGCGAATTGGGTAAAGCGATCCATTTTCCGGGCTTCTTTCTTTTCAATAAAGTCCGTCGGGTCGAAGCCTTTTACTTCTCCGGCCACACTTACCGGAAATTTGGAAAGGTCGATTTGCGTTACATCACTTGTAATCCCGTTTTGTCCCGCGATCGCATTCTTCCATGTGGTTTCCACATCATTTCCCAAAGGGCTTAACGCCCCCATTCCCGTAATCACAACTCGTTTTTTTTCCATCTTTCTGCGTTCTCCTTTCTTACCGTCCAGAAAGTATATTCTGCCAGCCAATATCGTGTCAGCAAAGAAGAAAAAATCGATGTAAAGGACACGATTAGGTAGATAAATACGATTAGTGCAATTTACGCCAGGTCGTCTTTACTTTCCCCAGCGAAGCGCAATACCTCCCCAGGTCAAACCGCCGCCGAAACCGACGAGCACAACCAAATCACCATCTTGAATCTTGCCTTCATTAAGTTCCTCGACAAGAGCAATCGGGATCGAAGCAGAAGAAGTATTCCCATATTGATCCACGGTGACGGCCATTTTGTCTTTCGGCAAGTCAAGACGCTCACGTGCAGCTTCCATAATCCTCACATTTGCCTGGTGGGGAACAAGAAAATCAACATCTTCCTTCCTGAGGCCGGCTTTTTCAATAACATTCACAGCCGTTTGCCCCATTTGCCGGACGGCGAATTTAAACACCTCGCGTCCATTCATTTTGATAAAGTCATCTTGATACAGGTGCTTACCACCGCTGCCGTCGGCACCTAATTCATAGGAAAGGATTCCTTTTCCTTCGGAGACAGGCCCAATTACAACTGCCCCGGCTCCATCACCGAAAAGCACGGCTGTACTGCGGTCGGTCCAATCGATGATTTTTGAAAGTTTCTCAGCACCGACGACAAGTATATTCTCGTAGGTGCCGTTATCAATAAATTGTTTCGCCGTTACAATGCCATACATAAATCCAGCGCATGCGGCACCAACATCCATAGCGGCGGCCTGTTCGGCACCCAATCTATCTTGTATCATACATGCTACTGACGGAAAGGGATAGTCCGACGTTACGGTAGCCACCAAAATCATGTCAATGTCCTTTGCCGTCAAATCAGCATCCTTCAGGGCCCTTTGTGCAGCTTCAAAAGCCATATCCGATGTGTTGACTTCCTCTGGAGCAAGACGGCGTTCCTCAATTCCAGTTCTTGTCCGAATCCACTCATCGGAGGTATCCATTATCTTCTCCAGATCTTTATTGGTCAACACGCGCTCTGTTTCATATCTTCCTATTCCGAGAATCCCGGTGTTCATTTTATAACTCCCTTCGACTGGCGTTATCGGCATCCGCTGTCTGCTGTTGCCCGCCAATTCTGTTATTTACTACTACATATTATGACTAGGTACTAATTCTAATGCATGAACACAAATTTGTCTATGGGAGTTAGGGGAAACCTCCTTTTTTCCGTGATTTACAAAGTTTATTTATTTCTCATCTTTTGATTGTTGCGGGCAGATCTTCTTTCCAGGACCCGAAGAATCAACATTCCGATGAACAGCACCACAATCCAAATGACTGCCAACAGTAGAAGTGAATAACTTCTAATAATGACTGACGTAATCAGGGCTGCCGCCGGAAATAACCAAAATCTTCCGAGGCGGTTCATAAAGCTTCCCTCCTGTGACTACCTTTCATATGGAAATTTCCCGGTTTCAATATATTGATCGACTTGATCTTGGATCTTCTCGACATATGAGTCAGGAACCAGCGGGCTGAACGTTCCCAGCTTGATAACCCCGTCCTCAAAACCAAAATACAAATTCCCGGATTTCAAATTCCCTTCATTAAATTTCATGGCAACAAGCTTGTACAATTTGTCGACTTCCTGGACAGTGCTGGTCAGCACTGTTTTCTTTCCCAGATTCGATTGATCGGATACGTAACCGATTGCGTACAATCCATGGCTCTTAATGGTTTGAATAACAGGTATGTTATAACCATCACCTGCCGGATAGAAGACATCGACTCCTTTGTGGATCATCTTGTTTAGAATCTTCAAGGCTTTCGTGGTATCATTCCAATCCTGAACATATTGGTAATGCACGTCCACTTCACGATTCTGATAAATAGCCCCTTCAATAAATCCATCTACCTCAGGTTGCCAGGGATAGGCGGCAATGACACCAACAGAATGGTTTCTGCTCATTTTCGCGGCTACCATCCCCCCGAAGAACCCCATCGCTTCTCCCTGAAAATGAAGGCTTGTAATATTCTTCCCCTGTACTTCCCCGTTAAAAGTAACAAAATGAATGCGCGGATATTGATCTTTCAATTTCATAAAAATATCTGCGTACAGGTGGCTGTGGCCGAAAATAAGGTTGACATCTTTCTTCTTGAATGCCTTTATGGCTTTCTTGACTTCTTCTTCCTTATTAATATTCTCCTTGTAGTATACCTCAACATCAAAGTTTGACCCAATATTTAACAACCCTTTATATCCTTTGGAACCCCAGACTTTTTCATTAATAGTCTTTGGCAAAAGCAGTCCGACGTTTTTCAGCTGGCCCGCAGTAACATGACTGCCGCAACCGGAAAGCAACATGACAATAAAAGCCAGTAACCCAACCATGAGTGGTACTCGCATTAGTTTCACCTCCCCGCTCCCAGAACCCTGATAAAATGACAGTTCTGTTCATATCATAACGAAAAAATCGATATTTCAAAAGAATTTTTGCTTTTTTGATGAAAAACTACGGGGCAGGAGTTTCCTTATTCATTTAATGAATAATAAAGATCGTAAGCTTCGATTTCATCAGCAATCCTTTTGTTCCTCGATTCCCTGTTCCAGGGAAGTTTCAGGATTGACTCCAAAAGCGGCTCTGGCCTTATCGATGCTAAACCAGGTTTCACCTGTTCCATCCTCAGGCAGGCTTGCATCGGTTATATAAGCTTCGGCCCGTTTCCACTGATCCGATCGCCCGCTGGCTATATTAAAAACACCCGCTAAAGACTTATCAGCAGCAGCTATAAGCGCCTCAACAGCATCTTTAATATACAAGAGATCCAACGGAACATCATCAGGGGGGGCACCGTGAAGGAGTTTATGGAAACTTCCCGCTGAAGGCTGGCCCGGCCCGTAGATTTCAGGAAAACGCAGTACCGATAACGGCAATTCTTTAAAATCAAAAAGGGATTCATGGACTAAAGCCAGCATTCCTTGCAGGGAAAGCGGAGAAATTGCTTCAGATTCTTCTATTCTTCCTGAAACACGACCATAAACATCGGTAGATGAAACCAGGATAAAAAAAGGGTCATGCTTTCGTACAACGGCATCATGGAAAATGCGAATGTTTTCAAAAGCATCGTGGAGGGCCTTATACATCTCTTCCTCTTCCCGAAGAAAACTCGGAGTGAGATAAAAACAAACATCGGTCTCCTCGAAAGTTTCCCGTACGGAAAGGTTGCTCATTTCTCCATTATAGAAATGAAAAAGAGCATTCCGCCCGAAGTAATCCAATTTGTTTTCCTTTTCCTCTTTGTCCCGCCCGTTCCGAAGGTTGTCAATAGCCGCCACTTCAATTCCTTCTTCCAGCAGCCGGCTGCACAAATGAAAACCAATAAACCCCATGGCTTCAGTTACCACCGCTTTTTTCAAAAGAATCCTCCTCCGTTTTGCCGCCCTGCACCTGAGCGGATTTCCTAATCCAGCGAAAATTCCACGTGTCCCGGGTATTTTGAGTCTATATTGCTAAAGCTCTTTTTCATTTTCATAATAAAAACTGCAAATCGCTTCACTATAATGAAATTGCCTCTCCGGAACATGAAGAAGTAACTTGATTGGTGAACCGAGTTTGTCACGGTTTTGGGCATAAGGTCTGCTGTGAACGTAAAATGGAAAAATAGTCCCTCCGGTAGAATGCCAGATTTTAACGGGAACACGCGCCTGGTAGTCACTAAGGGATGGTGTCTTTTCAATTATTTTATGGACGGACGATAAAGGAACCTTATAAGCCTCAGAAATTTGTTGGAGTAATCGTTTATAAAACCATCTGGTTTCCCGGACTTCTTTAATATAAGCCCTCAAATCCAGACACGGATTAATGAAGGCAGCCGAACGAACAGCTGGATTTCCTTTTTCCATTAACCGAAGTGCCGTTAGTGCGCCGATGCCTTCTCCCAACAAATGAATTTTCGAATTCAAAGGTTCTTGTTTCAACATCAAATGAACGAGTTCTTCCGCCAACTGGCATGATTCGGGATTTCCCCAATGCTTCCCGTATAAATGAGAATAAAAAACTGTATACCCCTTGGCCAACAAGGTGTTTAATAAATCGCAGCGCTCTTCCTGTTCTTCCCATAAACTGGTGTCTTCATGAACATAATGGTTGGTATCACCCAGCATCATAACCGCAAAACCGTTCGGCTTCTTGGGCAAGTGCAGGAAGCTCCATTGACCGTCTAATTTAAACCGTCTTTTCAAATGAGACATATTTCCCCCTCGCCTTAACCTCAGTCATTCCTTTACAATGTATGCAATGGGGATTGTTGTGAAAAGGCGCAAGCCTATCCGCCTCTTCTTATTTGTCTCATCTGTTCCTTTAATACCTCAATACGCGCCCGCCCAAATTCAGTTAAATTCCGTTCATCCTGTCGCAGGAGGGCGATTAATTCCTTGATTGCCTTCTCCATAACTACCTTCCTTTCTATTTCCAAAGTGACTGAAACCAAAAGGATTTAAAGCATAGATGCTTCCCCTAATAATTTATTCCCGGAAGGCAAAATCATTCGCCCCGATCCGATATCGCATAAGAGTTGCAATTGAACAACGGATGGCAAATCCCCACACAGAAAAGCAGGCTTATTTATTGTTGATCCAGGTTGATTGAGAACAAATTGTTGTGCTTTGTTGCTGAATCCGGTTTTTGCGTAGTCAAATCGCACCGCAATTAAAATATATGCACGAAAATCAAAAGCGAGCGGAAAAATCAAAATGTAACGGTTGTATCGGTTTACCGCTCAAGAAAAAAACACCAACCGCAATGCGATTGGTGTTGGAATTACCAGCCGGCACTGATTCCAGCCAGAAAGATTAACGGCAAAATAAATCTTCCATAGCCGCCCCAGCCGTAACCGTAGTGGGGACCGTAACCGGGCCAGCCACCCCAGCCGTAACCGCCCCAAACTCTGCTGTCATCGTCATAATCATGATCACGCTCATCACCATAATCATGGCCATCACCTATGATGACATAGACGTTTTCGGCATCAAAATCATCAATGTAGGCATTGAATTGATCGCCGTGAACGGTGTTGATTACAACCTTTTGCTTGTGATACTTCTTACACAGATCATGCATATGCTTCATGTGCTCCGGGCCCATGTGCGTTGGGCTTACTCCCATCGGCGGCATGTTATTCGGACCCATGTGTGCTGGACTTACGCCCATCGTCGGCATGTTGTTCGGACCCATGTGCGCTGGACTTACGCCCATCGGCGGCATGTTATTCGGGCCCATGTGTGCTGGACTTACGCCCATCGGCGGCATGTTGTTCGGACCCATGTGCGCTGGACTTACGCCCATTGGCGGCATGTTGTTCGGGCCCATGTGTGCTGGACTTACACCCATCGGCGGCATGTTGTTCGGGCCCATGTGTGCCGGACTTACGCCCATTGGCGGCGCATTATTAGGACCCATATGCGCTGGACTTACATTGTCCAATCCCATGTTCTCATGATGTTCCAATCTTTTTAACCTCCCATTTCATTGGGCACCTTTTCAATCCAAACGGTGCTTTCATGATTCCATGCCATGATATTCACCCTACGGGCATATGTTGACAGGGCGGGCATAAAATAGGCATTGGTCGATATCTGTAAAAAAACTCTATCAGATTGAACAAAATTCGCTGAAAAAAAGTCTTTACAATAGCGGAGACAATCATGATAATGAAAAGGGTACGTCATTGAGATGAGGCAAAAGAACAGAAAAACATTCGGAGGGGAACATGGACCAATTATTGATTTTGTTAAAATATGCTTTCCTTGGATTTGTACAAGGCATCACGGAACCGATTCCTATTTCATCAAGCGGCCATCTCATTATTGTAGAGGACTTGCTTGACATCAAGACTCCCGGGCTCGGCTTTGAAATCTTCGTGAATTTCGCCTCATTGCTGGCGATTCTCGTTATTTATCGAAATGATATTATTCAACTGGCCGCAGGAGGTACAAGTTATCTCATTCGTAAGGACAAGGAATCGAAAAAAGACTTTATGTTTATCATTTACTTAATCATCGGCACAATCCCCGCAGGTATACTCGGTTTGCTGTTTGACGACTATATCGAGCAATTTGCGACTGTCAAGGTAATCGGGGCAATGCTGATTGTAACCGGAATCGCACTTTGGCTTATCCGGAATCTTCGCGGCCGAAAAAGTGACGGTGACTTATCTACGAAAGATGCATTAATTGTTGGGCTGGCACAGGCTGTTGCCCTTATTCCCGGGATCAGCCGCTCAGGAGCAACGATTGTAGCTTCAATGGGAGTAGGCATGAAGCAAAAAACGGCGTTACGGTTTTCGTTTCTTCTCTATATCCCCGTGAGCCTTGGCACTGGCCTCTTGAAAATCCCCAAGTTGTTTACCGGCGATGGACTTGGAAATTTACTGATTCCCTACATCATCGCTTTCATAATCTGTTTTATTGCCACCTACATTTCCTTCAAGTGGCTGGCAGGTATTATGGAACGCGGAAACCTCGGTTATTTTACGATCTACTGTTTTATCGTGGGCCCGCTCGTCCTTCTGTTTTTGTAATGGAAACGGGGCATATCAGAGTCGGTTGAAACCGACTCTGATATGCCCCTCACTATTCCACTATAATCACAACTTGGCCAACCTGCCTTTACTCAAGAAAGGCTTATAACCATAACCCTGGTTTAGTGAAAACCATTCCAGGGAACCTCCGTTTCTTCATCCTAATAACGCCGCCAACAACGCTTTTTGCGCATGCAATCGATTTTCCGCCTGGTCAAAAACGATGGAATTGGGACCATCGATCACCTCAGCAGCTACTTCCTCCCCACGATGAGCCGGCAGGCAATGCATGAACAACACCGGTTTTTCCGCATGAGCGAGAAGCCGGGAATTCACCTGATACGGTGCAAATCCGCTAAGTCCTTCATCATGCTTTTCATCCCCCATGCTCGCCCATACATCTGTATAAATAATATCGGCTGTTTGTACAGCAACATTTGGATCGTTCTGTACCTGTATAACCGCACCCGTTTCTCCACCGATCATTTGGGCTTTCTCAATGATGTCCGGATCTGGTTCATAACCTGGCGGCACTGCAATAATACAGTTCATGCCAACCTTGCCCGCGCCGATCATCAAAGAATGCGCCATATTATTGCCGTCGCCCATATAAACAAGCATCTTTCCGGCTAAAGCCCCAAGCTTTTCGCGGATTGTTAACAAGTCAGCGAGGACCTGGCAAGGGTGGAATTCATTCGTTAGTCCGTTGATAACGGGAATATCCGCAGCTTCCGCAAGTGTTTCAACTTTCTCTTGTTCAAATGTACGGATCATGATCGCATCCACATACCTCGATAATACCTTTGCTGTATCTGAAATGGTCTCCCCCCTGCCCAACTGCATATCATGCCCGTTCAAATACAGGGCATGGCCGCCGAGTTGCGTCATGCCGACCTCGAATGAAACGCGGGTCCGCGTCGAAGGCTTCTCAAATATCATCCCAAGCGATTTTCCCATCAGCAACGGTGAGAATTTCTCTTCTTTTAACTGCTGGGCGAGATCCAGCAATGCCATAATTTCATCACTGCTGAAATCCGCCAGCGTCAAGCAGTCTTTTCCTTTTAATTGTTCCGTTCCTTTCACCACGGTTGTGATCAATACACCCCGCTCCCTTCATTTATCCGAAGCCATCTTCCGATTGGCTCCGGTTCTTCGGCCTTTCCTGCTATGAGAAAGGATTCAATCTGCGTCCATTCCGTTAACACGCTCAGACCATTTCGTACAGCCGATAAGCGCTTTTCTATCCCATCTGTGTTTCCGGTACCTCCTACACTGATAAGCATCGTGGCATGTTGCGACCGCAGCCATTCCTCATAAGAGGAAACCGGAGTCAGTCCGAAACATCTTCCAAAGCGCTGTTGATCAGAGACAAGAATGGCGCCCGCATCATTCAAAAGATCAGATACTTTCTTGAAATGCTCCCACTGGGCACCGTCCACCTCACAAAAGATTTCATCACCGGGTTTGATCACAATCCCGGTCGCCTTGTAAGTCGAGGTTTCAACAGAATGGGCGATCGAAATGACCTCTCCCGTCGATTTCATCTCAGGTCCAAGTAAAGGATCCACGCCCGGAAGTTTAATTGTCGAGAAGATCGGAGCTTTCGTTGTAAAATAACCGGGTTCTGCCATTAAGCCTGTTCCAGTCCCCAATGATGCAAGTTGATTTCCAAGCATTAATTTCACTGCCGCCCCAATCATGTCGATTCCGTAAACCTTGCTTAAAATCGGTACTGTTCGCGAGGCACGGGGATTGATTTCCAACACATACAGATGCCCTTCATTAACGACAAATTGAATGTTGAAAATACCTTTGAAATTCATTGCCCGGGCAATACGTTTTGTATAATCCATCATTTGGTCTTTGATTACCGATGATAATGAAAATGAAGGAGTAACAGCTGTGCTGTCTCCGGAATGAACACCGGCTTTCTCCATATGCTCAAAAATACCCGGAACAAGGACTTCCTCTCCGTCAGTCAACACATCGACCTCTGCCTCAGTGCCTGCAACATAAGCGTCAATCAAAATCGGATAACTGATGCTGGACAGCGAGTCTACCATATATTGCTCCAATTCTTGTTGAGAAGATAAAATAACCATTCCCCGTCCGCCAATTACATACGATGGCCTGAGCAACACCGGATAACCGACCTGGCAAGCTTTATCCAGCAAATCCTTCGAATCATATGCCGTAAGTCCAGGAATATGGGGAACCTGGATCTTCTCCATAAACCGATAAAATAAATCCCGATCTTCCAGCTCATTGACCGTTTGCTGATCAACGCCAAGTACCGAAACGCCGGCCTTCTCCAACCCTTCCATCAAGGAAATGGCAGTCTGCCCTCCTACCTGAACAACCACACCCTCTATTCCTTCAAAATCTATAACATTTAACACATCTTCTAGAGTTAACGGTTCAAAATACAGACGATCTGCCAATGTATAATCAGTGCTTACCGTTTCCGGATTATTATTGATGATGATGGTTTCATAACCTTCAGCTTGAAGCGCTTGAACCGCGTGCACCGAGCAATAGTCAAATTCCACCCCCTGCCCGATTCGAATCGGGCCGGAACCAAGAACGAGGATTTTCTTTCTGTTGAAATTGGGCTTCCCATCATTCTGGCCGCTCCAGCTGGAGTAGTAATAGGCACTCTCTGCTTCAAATTCGGCCGCACAAGTATCAACCATTTTATAACTTGGAACAAGTTGGAATACCTTGCGCTTCCTCCTGACCGACAATTGCTCTGTTCCCCAGACAGAAGCGAGCCATGCGTCCGAAAACCCGTATCGTTTCAAAACCCATAATTGAGGGGCTTCCAGTGCCGCGAAACTTAACTCTCTCGCCTTTTGTTCCAATTGTACGAGCTCTTCGAACCGATTTAGAAAGAAACGGGCAATCCCTGTTTTTTCATGAAGAACCTCGACCGGAACAGCCCTCCTCAACAACTCCAGGATTGCAAAAAAACGTTGATCGGAAGCCTGTGTGACGTTCTGCCACAACTTCTCCTCCGGCCATTGGTTAATCCCCGAAAGCTCCAACCCGTTGCTGTTGATTTCCAGGGAACGAACTGCTTTTTGAAACGCACTTTCAAGATTGCGTTCAATGGCCATGACCTCACCTGTAGCTTTCATTTGCGTACCAAGTGTTCGGTCCGCTTCCGGAAATTTATCGAACGGCCAACGGGGGAATTTCACTACAACATAATCAAGGGAAGGCTCGAAACTTGCATAGGTTCCCCTTGTTACCGGATTAATCAACTCGTTAAGATAGTAGCCGAGGCTTAGTTTGGCAGCGATTTTCGCAATCGGATAACCTGTCGCTTTTGAAGCCAGTGCGGAGGAACGGCTTACCCGCGGATTTACTTCGATCAGATAATATTGAGTACTGTCAGGATCAAGAGCAAACTGAATATTGCATCCGCCGATAACCCCAAGGGCACGGATGATTTTCAGCGAGACCTCCCGCAATTTGTAGTACTCGGTATCAGTGAGCGTTTGCGAAGGCGCCACCACGATGGAATCGCCGGTGTGGACCCCGACCGGATCCACATTCTCCATATTACATACCGTAATACACGTATCATTCTCGTCGCGCATCACCTCATACTCAACTTCTTTATAACCGGCAATGCTTTTTTCAACGAGGCACTGATGGATCGGGCTCGCTTTCAATCCACTGGTGACAAGCTCTATCAATTCTTCTTCATTGTGAGCGAATCCCCCTCCGGATCCGCCCAGCGTGTATGCCGGCCGGATAATCAACGGATATCCGATTTCCACGGCGAATCGCAAAGCCTCTTCAACCGTGGCCACGATTTCACTCTCCGGAACCGGCTCATTCAATTCATGCATCAATGCGCGAAAGGCTTCTCGATCCTCGCCTTTCATAATGGAATCAATGTCCGTTCCGAGCAGCTTGACGCCGTATTTTAGTAGAATTTCTTTGTTGTGTAAATCGAGCGCGAGATTTAACCCTGTCTGTCCGCCGAGGGTAGCAAGAAGGCCGTCGGGCCGTTCTTTTGCGATTATTTTTTCAAGTGAATCCACGGTCAACGGTTCGAAATAAACTTCATCCGCCACCCGGTCATCCGTCATAATCGTTGCAGGATTATTGTTAACCAGAACCACCTTGCATCCTTCTTCTTTTAACGCGAGACAAGCTTGGGTCCCGGCATAATCAAACTCCGCCGCTTGCCCAATCACAATCGGGCCTGAACCGATGACCAATACCTTGTGGATTCCTTCATGCTTCGGCATAAACCTTGCCTCCTTTGCACTGCGTCGGATCTGCTTCCTCGTTCAAATAGGATCGTGTGCCGCCCACCCCGGCGGTGTGGCCTTCTTTTCTGTGTTGAATCATTGTAACGAAATCGGTGAAAATCGATTGAAAATCTGCTGGTCCGGGATGGCCTTCAGGATGAAATTGCACCGAAGCGATTTCTTTCGTTTTGTGAACCATGCCTTCAACCGACCCATCGTTTACATTTCGAAAGTTCATGAGAAAATCCGTATTTCCCAGGCTTTCTTCTGTGACAACATAACTGTGGTTTTGCGCGGTCATGCCCACTTTCCCGGTCTGCAGATCCTGAACCGGTTGGTTGGCCCCCCGATGGCCAAACTTTAACTTCTCTGTATCGCCCCCAAAAGCGAGCGCCAGCAACTGATGGCCCAGACATATTCCCAGCGTCGGATAAGCAAGCGCCAAGCGTTCGATACCTTCGAGATACGGACTGAGTTGTTTCGGATCACCGGGGCCGTTAGACAACAAAAGACCGTCAGGTTTCAAAGATTCAATGGTTGCCTCGGCTTTTTCAAACGGAATAATCGTCACCTTGCATCCCAAATCGATTAATACGTTCACAATTGATTTTTTATAACCAAAATCTATTAATCCAATATGCGGAATATGCGGATTTCCGCTGCCAATGTTCTGAATCTGTGAAGAGGCCACTTCTTTAATCCAGTTTCTCTTGTAAATTGAATGAAAGTCCGGGGTCGCCTGATCCTGGATCGTGGTCAATACCCCCGGAATGTCTCCAACAGCCCTGATTCTTTGAACAACTGATCTTGTATCCACGCCTGTAAGGATAGGAATGCCCCGCGTTTTCAACTCATCAACAAACGTGTTTTGTGACTGCCAATGGTCTCCCAGGCTATCCGTTTCGCTTAGTACCACACCCGCCACTTGGGGCCGAAAGCTTTCGAAATCACTCTCATTAATGCCGTAATTGCCGATCAACGGGTATGTGAAAACAACAATTTGCCCTCTGAAAGACGGATCGCTGATGACCTCCTGATACCCTGTCATACCGGTGAAAAAGACCACTTCCCCACAGAAATCGCCTTGAGAGCCCTGCCATGTCCCTTCATATGTCTCTCCGGTTGCCAACTTCAGATATCCTTTCATTTTCCCCACTCCGTTTGAAATAATTATTCATTTTGTAGTATTTTTATTCATTAAAGGGTATAAAAAATGCAACTTTCATGCAAGTTGCGGTTGTTTTTATTCATTTTAACGGATATTGGATTCCTTGGCAAGAGGAAATCCGAAAATCTTGAAAAATAAGGCTTGCTTTCCCCGGCAGTCGGATTATAATCAAATAGATAGATAGCAAAATAGAGAGGAAAAAACAGATGAAAAGCGTCACGTTTAATCCATACAGAACAATAGGAATGCCAAATATACGTTACATCAAGCCTGAACAAATGCTCCGGCATAAAAGTGAAATTCGCGAAGCCGACTGGCTTCTGTTCCCTGAATATTGGCAGGTCAATACCCTTGTTTACGGCTTGAAAAAAACTGTTTTCCCAAGTGCCGCGACTTTTCATCTCGGCCATGACAAGATCGAGATGACACGAGTTCTGGAAGCGATTTGTCCTGAAAATGTTCCTTACACAAGGATTCTGGCAAATACTCCGTTGAACATTGAAATCATTCTTGAGGAGTTTGCATTTCCGTTTATCGCAAAGGAAGTACGTAATTCAATGGGCCGTGGTGTATTCTTGATTGAAAGCAAAGATCAGCTTCGAGAATACACCGATAAAAATGAAGTTTTGTATGTGCAGGAATTATTACCGATTGACCGTGATCTGCGTATCGCGTTTGTCGGTGATAAGGTCATGGGTGCATACTGGCGTATTGGCATGGAAAACCACCATTTGAATAATGTTTCAGCCGGAGGCGAGATTTCTTTCGCGCCAGTTCCACGCGTGGCGATTGATCTTGTGGAACGGACTGCACGTAAGCTCGGCATTAATCATGCCGGTTTCGATGTTGCTGTTGTCGGAAGCAAACTATATTTTCTTGAATTTAACGTCTTATTCGGAAACGTCGCTTTTCAGCAAATGAATGTTTCGGTCGAACAGCATATTTATGAATACCTGCTCAGTCAATATAAATCATTTACGCCTCCTACTGTGCCCGGAAAGAAATCGTCATAATAAGAAGTCCCCGTTCAGTTGACGGGGATTTCTTATGCCTTAATTTGAGGCGAGCAATGTTTGTTCTTTTTTGTGGATCTCATTCGCCACTAAAGATACAGCACGGCCGATTTCTTCGTACGTTACAATTAACGGCGGCAGCAGACGAATGACCTTCGGGCCTGCCACCAGAACGAGGAAGCCTTGTTCTCTTAGCGTGGCCACAACAGCTCCCACTTCTTCATTGCATGCGATTCCGATCATAAGCCCTTTGCCGCGAACCTCTTCGACAAAGGACAGATCGTTCAATTCCCGTTGAAGCTGGGTAAGAAGATATTCTCCTTTTTCTCTTACATCTCTCAGGAAAGATTCATCAAATACAACATCCAGAACAGCGTTTGCAGCTGTCATTGCAAGAGGGTTTCCCCCGAATGTAGTACCGTGTGTGCCGGGTCCAAATGTATGGGCCAATTCCTGTTTTCCGATGACGGCGCCAACCGGAAAACCATTGCCCAGCCCTTTTGCAGCTGTAATAATATCAGGCAAAATCCCCGAATGCTGGTAAGCGAAATCTTTTCCTGTACGGCCGATCCCCGTCTGGACTTCATCTAAGATAAGCAAAACGCCTTGATTCCGGCACTCCTTCTCCACTTCTTTCAGAAATTCCGGCTCAGCCGGTCGAACACCGCCTTCTCCTTGTACCGCTTCGATCATGACCGCCGCCGTTTGGTTATCCAATGTATTTTTCAACGCTTCCATGTCGTTATACGGAATGTGTATGAATGTTTCCAGCTGCGGCCCGAAGCCCTTTTTGACTTTTTCCTGCCCTGTGGCCGCCAATGTCCCCAGGGTCCGACCGTGAAATGACCCTTCAAACGTAATGATTTTATGTTTGCCTGTATGTTTTCTTGCCAGTTTGATAGCGGCTTCATTGGCTTCCGCACCGCTGTTGCAAAACATGACCACATCCCCTGATGAATGTTCAGCCAGCTTTGCGGCCACTTCTTCCTGCTGCTCGATTTGAAACAGATTGGAGACATGCCACACTTTGTCCAGCTGTTCCCGGACAGCCGCCTGAACTTTCGGATGGCAATGGCCAAGGTTTGTCACCCCAATCCCCGAAACGAAATCCAGATATTCTTTTCCTTGCTTGTCTTTTACCGTTGCGCCCTGCCCTGATTCTATTGTTACATCCCAACGATTATATGTCGGAAATAGCTTGCTCATTTTGCCGTCACCTTCTCTTCTTTATGGATCGCCGTTCCGATGATTGGGCCTTTGTGCCCACTGGCAGTTGTAATGACAACCTCGTGGAGATTGCCCCGAAGACTTTTCAACGCTGCCTCCACCTTCGGAATCATACCGCCGTATATCGTGCCGTCCCGGATAAATTTTTCCACCTCGGCCTCGGTCGTTTTTTCGATCAACTCGCCGTTTTTCATAATGCCCGGCACATCCGTTACAAATAATAACTTTTCCGCCGCCAAAGCCGAAGCTATCGCCCCGGCACCTGTATCCGCATTAATGTTGTAAGCATGGCCGGAGTCGCTGATTCCAACGGGAGCAATTACAGGGACAATTCCTTTTTCCAGTAAGTCAAAAAGCAAAGTTGTGTTCACAGCGGCTACTTCGCCTACAAAACCGAGCTTCTCCTGGTTCCGCGGTGTTGCCTCCAACAGATGGCTGTCACAACCGGATAACCCGACTGCATTAAGCCCGGCATGGCCAAGTTTTCGCACCAAAGTTTTATTCACCGAACCCGAAAGCACCATCTCCACTACTTCCATGACCTGCTCATCCGTCTTCCGCAAACCATCGACAAACTCCGATTCCACATTCAGCAAGGCCAGCATTCTTTTAATCGCAGGACCCCCACCGTGCACAATAACTGGAGCGTGTCCCGTTTCCTGTAATTTTTTTATGGACCGGAAAAAATCATCCGACAGCGTATCGATCGTGCTTCCACCGCATTTAACAACCACAATATTTTTCATGGTTCCACCTTTCCGCCTTTCTTTGAACTGGAACTCTTTTTGGCCTTAATGAATCCGAAACCACGATTAATCTGTCTAAAAACAAAATAATCTTCCAAAGCGGACATTATTTAATCACTCTATTTCAGGTCCGGTAGCTGGCGTTAATCCGAACGTATTCATACGTCAAATCGCATCCCCATGCTCTAGCGAAACCGTCAGCCACATGCAAATCAACGATCACACTAACCGTGTCATGATCCAAATAGGCCGACGCTTCTGTTTCTGAGAAGGAGATTGCCTGGCTATTCACCAGTACCGGAATCGAACCGAGTGCGATATCAATATGGTCTGGATTCATCTCGGCGTCGCTTTGCCCAATTGCCCCAATAATTCGGCCCCAGTTGGCGTCCTTGCCAAACATCGCTGTTTTGACCAAATCTGAACCCACAATTTGCCTCGCCACTCGTCCGGCTTCTTCATCATTCCGGGCTCCGCGCACCTCAACCTCAACCAGTTTCGTCGCGCCTTCCCCGTCCCGGGCAATCATTTTGGCCAAATCTTCACATGTTCTCCTTAATAACTCCAAGAATGCCGGCCACTCGGGATGTTCCGGATCCAATGTATCATTCCCGGCCAGGCCGCTTGCCATCACCAACACCATATCGTTCGTCGAAGTATCTCCATCAACAGTTATGCGATTAAACGTCAAGTCGGTCACTTCCCGCAATGCTGTTTGCAAGTCAGCTTGCGCTACCTTCGCATCCGTTGTGACGAATCCGAGCATCGTCGCCATATTCGGATGAATCATACCTGATCCTTTCGCTGCTCCTCCCATCGTAATCGTTTTTCCATCAATTTTCGTCTGGTAACACGTCTGTTTCGTCACAGTATCCGTCGTAAGAATTGCCTCACAGAATTGATCGGCTCCTTCCGAATCAACCACGGGCTTAAGCTGTCGAATCCCTTCGACAACAGTCGCCATCGGCAAATAATCCCCAATCACGCCGGTTGAATTTATCGCTGCCTGATGCTCGGGAATTCCGAAATGCCGAGCCGCCTCACTCCTCATGGCATAGGCATCCTTCTCTCCTTGCTTTCCCGTACACGCATTAGCGACTCCGCTATTAATAATTACCGCCCGCAATTTCCCTTCTTTCGCTATGCTTTCCCGGGTCACCTGCAGCGGGGCAGCCTGCATTTTGCTTAACGTATACACCGCAGCGCTGTCTGCCGGGACGTCACATATAATGGCACCAAGATCATTCCGTTTCCGCTTCATTCCAGTGTGCAGCCCCACCGCCGCAAAGCCTTTCGGGGTCACGATGCTGCCGTTCTCCACATTTGTTACTTCATGGTTTCTCTCCTCTGTTAGTAAACTCATTTTTTCTCCTCTCCATTCTTGAAATTGGTGTTTTTCAATCGGTGTCTATAAATACACCTCGGGTCACTCCAACGATTTTTTTGTCTATTCTCTATGGATAAACGGGCAAGAAATCCAATCCCGCAGTTTCCTCGAAACCAAACATCACATTGAAATTCTGTACGGCCTGACCAGCGGCCCCTTTCATTAGGTTATCAATCACAGAAACAATCATGATCCGGCCGGTTCGATCATCATAAGAGACACCTATGTCACACTGGTTGGAACCGTAAACCTGCTTTGTCTCCGGGAAGTCCTCGGCTTTTCTAACTGACACAAACGGGGCTTGTTGGTAACTGTCCTGAAAAATCTTCCGAACTTCTTCCTCAGTAACAGCATCCGTAAGCTTCGCATACATGGTCGCCATAATTCCTCGTGTCATTGGGACAAGATGAGGACTGAATGTTACAGGCTCAGCCCTGCCATTCCAGCGGGCCAGTTCTTGTTCAATTTCCGGCGTATGCTGATGCCGATTGACCTTGTAAATTTTAAAGTTCTCATTGGTTTCGCTGAAATGTGCGGCCGCGGAAAAACCTCTTCCAGCACCGGACACACCGGTTTTCGCATCAATGATAACTGAGCTCTCCTCAAGTAATGACCGCTGAACTAAAGGGAGTAATCCAAGCAACGTCGCCGTGGGATAACAGCCCGGATTGGCAAGCAGTTGAGCATCCGTCACAGCTCGCTTATTCCATTCCGTCAGCCCATACACAGCTTTTTCAACCCATTGAACCGGAGCTGGCTTTTTTCTATACCATTCCTCATAAATATTGGAATCTTTGATTCTGAAATCTCCTGATAAATCGATGACGCGCAAGCCCTCCTTAAGCAATTCAGGAGTCAGTTCGCTGGAAATTCCGGCGGGCGTCGCCATAAAAACCACATCCAATGATTTGCCCATCAAACCGGGATTAATATCCTGCAGCCGCACCTCCGACAAACGTTGTAAATGTGGAAAACTGTTCTGAATGGATTCTCCCGACTGAGAAGACGAATAAAGTTTCAGATTGTCGACCTCTGGATGATTTCGCAAAATCCGAATCAAATCCGCGCCTCCGTAACCCGTTGCTCCAACAATGCCAATGTCCATAATGTCCCCCTGTAAAAGAAAAAGTAAATCCTCTGGCGAAGAAAGGATTCACTCAATATTTTAATTTTTAATTATACGTATCAATGAATAAAAAATCAATATCTATTAAAAAAAATTATTAAAGATCTTAAAAAAAGTGCATAAGTCCATCAATCAACGTATATCACAATGTATATTTTATTCAAGGTGAATTGAAAACGCTTACTGGTAAAGGAAGGATTTCTCCTGAATCGGCAATTAAAAATCCAGGAATAAAAACAGGAAGTATTTGTAATATGAGAGGTGTTTTAAATCACAATGTTCGTGGAAGAAAAAATGTGTCGAGGCTTTACAAAGAAAGGTTTGATTAATATGTCCAACGTAGAAGAAAAAGTTGTTCTATTAACCGGTGCTTCCAGCGGGATTGGGGAGGCCACCGCCAAGGAACTGGCTGCCCACGGGGCTAAGCTTGTCCTGGCTGCCCGACGGGAAGAACGGCTTCAGGATTTACAACAAACCATTAAAAACGAAGGCGGAGAAGCCGAATACAAAGTGACGGATGTGACATGCCGGGAACAAATGCAGGACCTGGCACAATTTGCGCTGGATACCTATGGAAAAGTAGATGTGATGGTGAATAACGCTGGTTTAATGCCGCAATCGCTGTTGCATAATTTGAAGATTGACGAGTGGGATCGCATGGTGGATGTCAACATTAAAGGGGTTCTTTATGGAATTGCCGCAGTTCTTCCCCATATGCGTGAAAGAAAAACAGGGCACATTATCAATCTATCATCCGTTGCTGGCCATGAGGTCTTCCCCGGCAGCGCAGTCTACAGCGGTACCAAATTTGCCGTTCGTGCGATCAGCGAGGGATTGAGAAAAGAAGAGACCGAAAACAATATTCGAACGACGATTCTTTCTCCCGGAGCGATCGATACCGAATTGACAGAGACAATTACAGACACCGATGTGAAACAAGGTGTAGAAGAACTTTACAAATTGGCCATTCACCCGAATTCTATAGCTCGAGCCATCCGTTATGCTGTAGACGAACCTGAATCTGTCGCGGTTAATGAATTAATGATTCGCCCGACATCACAAGAATTATAAATGAAGGAGTACTGACTATAACCGACCCCGGCGTCAAGCCGGGTTTTTTCTTGTTGAATCTTGTCATTGAAGAGCCCGAAATTCGGACTCCAGGCAGGATATTTTCTGAGAACAGCGAATACTATATTTAGATGAAAGAGGTGTCGACAATGAAGGAATTCATCGGAAAATGCAAAAAATGCGGGAAAGACATTTACTGTGAAAATGGATTCTTCAACGGTGTTTTGTTACCCGGGCATGAATACCTTTGTTGGGATTGCGATGAAAAGGAACAAAAAAATCAAATTTCAGCGTCCGGGAAGGTCTAGGCATGAACGCTCTTGGGGCTATTTTTTTCGACATTGGTGATCGGAGGCATCTTTGGTCTCATCAGCATTGAGCTAATGGAAGATGCAGCTGGAATTTCGATTATGTCAGGCATGATTGTTGGATTATTGTGCTGTATTGTCTTTCAATTGGCCGAATGAAAAAACAAAGATTAAAAAATGCAGGAAAATGATTCCCTGCATTTAACCTCCACTGACGGGAGGAATCAGCGCGACCGTATCGCCATCTTGTATCTCTGTTTCGTTATCGGCATATTGTTCGTTAACCGCCACCATGACATTGTCTAACGATGGAAATTTTTCATAAGTCCGCTGCAACTGTTCTTTCAGGGCGGCAACGGTAATCGGTGCATCCTGCCATCCGATGGCGTCTTCACCGACAACCTCCTGGAATCTTGCAAATAATAGAATTTGAATCATGACTGGCCTTCCTCCTTCGGCGTCCCCCCTGGATACGCTGTGGTTTCTTTTTGGTCCCCTACCCACATCGTCCCGTCCTCCCAGTGTTCCTTCTTCCAAATCGGCACGATTTCCTTGATCCGTTCAATGGCGTAACGGCTCGCTTCAAAAGCTGCTGCACGGTGTGGAGAAGACACGGCAATCACTACAGCCACATCTGAAATATCGAGTCGGCCGATTCTGTGCGTAATTGCCGTCCTGGCTTCCGGCCACTTCTCTCCGATTTCCCTTCCGATTTGCGCAAGCTGACTTTCTGCCATCGGCACATAAGCTTCATATTGCAAGTATAAGGTTCGCTTGCCTTTCGTCATCTCGCGAACTGTACCGATAAACGTGTTAACCGCTCCGGCATTCGGGTGAACGACCTTCTTGAAAACTTCCTCAATCTGAATTTCCTCTTCTGTAATAAGAAAAAAATTGTCATTCACCTTGAGCCACCCCCAACCATAATAATATGTACGATAAATATTTCTCTTCCTCGGAAATATGAAAAACCGGAGCCCCGGTGGGTGCTTCCAATTTGCGCTCTGATGTGATAACCGCTATGACGTCCTGCAATCTGCAAAGCTTTTCATAATCTTCTTTTTCCCGCGCCATAATGACCTTTGGAAAAGAAGCCTGTTTAAAACCCTCTACCAAAATAAAATCGAGTGACAGTTTTGCATACAGCTCAACAATCTGTTCAATTTCCCATGGCGAATTCCCTGCCAGCCGCATTTCAAGCTCATTTTCTGCAGTGATTCCGGTCACGACTGCGCCACTTTCGCGAAATCGACCCGTATCTTTTTCCCGATCATGCGATTCAAGGCCGCCGCCATGTCCGTGATTTTTGATCACACCCGCTCGAAAACCGATTTCCCCTGCCGAGGAAAGCACCAACTCAATTAACGCCGTTTTCCCGCTGTTCTTGAACCCGACTACCTGTAGGACAGGCTGTTTCATTCCACGGTCCATTCCTCATCTTCCCCGTTCAAAAGCAACACATCAACGGTTGAGCCTTTTTCATAGCCATTTGTGCCGCCCGGCAAAACGATGAACGCATTGGCATGCGCAAGCGGTGTTACAGCATTCGACTTGTCGAGCCCAACTGGTTCAGCATGAAGTTTCCCGGCTTGAAAATCAACTCTGGCACGAGTGAAACGGGTAAATGGGTTGGCTTTCGGAAAGTCTTTTTCGAGTACAGCCTGGGTTTTCTGCAAATAAGGATATTTCGCCCCCAGCATCGTTCTCAAGACAGGACGAGTGAACAGCTCAAAACCGACAAAACAGGCCGAAGGATTTCCGGATAAAGCAAAAAGGGTTTTCCCCTTCCATTTCGCAACCGTTGTCACACTTCCGGGGCGCATCGCCACTTTGTTGAAGCAAATCTCAGCATCGAGCTTTCGGAAAATCTCCTGAAGATAATCATAATCACCAACAGACGCCCCGCCTGTCGTCACAAGCACGTCCACCTCGTCCAAAGCACCGCGGACAGCTTCATAACATAGATCGAAGTCATCTTTCAGAATTCCGTAAAAACGGGGTTCCGCACCCACTTGACGCACCTGAGCAGCCAGCGTATAGGCGTTGCTGTTCCGGATTTTCCCAGGAACCACTTCCTCCTCCACATCCAGCAACTCCGTTCCGGTCGCGAAAATCCCAACAACCGGCCGCCTTGCAACCTCCACTTCCGCATAGCCGAACGTAGCCAGCACCGCCTTCACGCCAGGCGTAACCACCGCGCCTTTTTCCACCTGAGCCGTCCCTTTGGCGGTGTCCTCACCCTGCCGCGATATATTATCGCCGGCACGATACGCGTCCGGAACCAATATGTACGGTTCTCCGCCGCCCCGCTTCGTCTCCTCCACATGCTCCAGCATGACAACTGCATCCGCTCCCTCCGGGATCGGCGCCCCCGTCATAATCCGGGCCGCTTCCGCCTTCCCGAGCCGCTCACTGCCCACATCACCTGCCGCGATTTCCTCGATCACCTTCAGCTCCGCCGGCCCTTCCACAGAAGCGCCGGCTGTATCTTCGGCTCGGACAGCAAATCCGTCATACGGCGAGCGGTCGAACGGCGGCTCGTCGTGATCGGCTTGTATCGCCTCAGCCAAAACGCGTCGATCGCATTCGCTCAGCGCCGCTTTTTCCGTCCCTTGAGGTTCCACCTCCGCCAATGCGCGCCGCACCGCCTCCGAAACGGCAATCGGCTTTCGAATTTCAACCATCTGTTTCCCCTCCCTTTCTTCTACGTCGAGTTCGCCTCACTGTTCAAAATTATATCTGTGCACCGCCACGGCGTGGCCTTCCTTAAACAGAACCACTCCTCTTAACGGCCATGAGCGGCGATCCAGCTCAAATTTTATATGAAAAAACACTCCCTGAAAAAGAGAGTGCCGTGCTTTTGTTTAATCTGGAAGACCGAGCGCGATTTTCGCGTAACGGGACATGTTGTCTTTCGACCATGGCGGATTCCATACGATATTAACCTCGGCATCGTTGATTTCTTCCACCATCGAAAGGGCCCGTTTGACATCCTGCTCTATGGTAGCCGCCAAAGGACATCCCATCGCTGTTAAGGTCATAGTCACGGTGCAATTGTGTTCCTCGTCAAAATCCACCCCGTATACGAGACCTAAATTCACGATATCAATCCCGAGTTCAGGATCAATGACATTTTCCAGTGCTTCGGCCGCTTTTTGTTTCAGTTGTTCTTTCTCTTCAGACATCTGCCTCACCTCTCTTTGCATCATTATTCCTATATTCTTTAGTATAACCTTTTTGGCACATTCATGAAACCATTCCGCCCGAACTTCCATTCCAATTGAGCCAGCAGTGGTTTATAATAGGAGAGGATATTAAGAGAAAAGCGAGAGGAGCCTTTATGAAAAACCCATATTTAATCGCCCTCGACTTAGACGGGACACTGCTGAATGATGAAAAGATCATCACTGAAAAAACAATAAAAACCCTGGCGGAAGCCAAAAAGAAAGGGCATAAAGTTGTGTTTGCAACCGGACGCCCGTTCCGGGCAAGCCAGGCCTACTATGAGTTGCTGGAGTTGGATACCCCCTCAGTAAACTTCAATGGCGCTTTTGTTCACAACCCTACAGACCCGGAATGGGGAGTTTTCCATCAACCACTCCCATTGGAAACCGCTACTACAGTTATTCAAACCTGTGAGGCATTTGAAGCGCAAAATATCATCGTGGAGGTTGTAGACGATGTCTATTTGAAATATCACGATGAATTCTTTATTAACGCCTTTAGCGAAGGCGGACCACGGTTTCACACCGGAGACCTGCACGAACTGTTGAAGGATGATCCAACCTCGATTGTGATTTATCCGAAAGACGGCAACGCCGATGAATTGCGGGCCTTGCTTGACCGATCCCACGCCGAAGTCATCGAGCAACGTTCATGGGGCGCCCCTTTTAATATCGTTGAAATCGTGAAGGGAGGCGTGAACAAAGCAGTTGGCTTGAGTAGAATAGCGGAAAGCTTCGGCATTCCTCAAGAGCGGGTCATCGCGTTTGGCGATGAGGACAATGATTTGGAAATGATTCAATACGCCGGCCACGGGGTTGCTATGGCTAACGCGATTAACGAGCTTAAAGGCATCGCCAATGCTGTAACGAAATCGAACAATGACGACGGCATTGCAGAGTACTTGCAGAAGGTTTTATAAGCGGGACCGGCTTTGATCTAACCAGATGGATCGAGGCCGGCCTTTTTTGGTGTGATTTTTCGCCTACAGTGGCGTATTTTTGCGGAAATTTGAAGTTTTCCGGTTCAAATCAGCGTTTTGTACTTGATTTACGGGGCATCAGGGGCTTTAACCCCGGCAAATCGCAACGAAATCCTCATATATGCACGAAAAAACCAACTTATGCACGGAAAATGAAATTTATGCACCAAAAACAAAATATATGCACGAAAATCAAAAGATATGCATGAAACGCCAATTCGAAAGGCAGCCGGCAATTTTTATCGCCGCCCCACTCCTAAATCTCCTTAACGACTTTTACCATCTGCCGTATAGCTCCAAGATGATAAGCAGAATGCGCCATGGTGCCGAGCACATTCGTCAGCGATTCATTCTTCCACTCGCAGGTCTCCAGAACACGCCGAAATTCTTCATATTCGCCCTGCAATTCCTTACGTATTTTTCCCCATTTCTTCTCATCCACTGAAGTGATTTGCCAGCTGGTTTCCCAATCTTTTTTTGGCTCTTCGCCCTTCAGAAGGGCATTGATCACCCAAACGTAATACCGCGTGTGATCAGCGTGAGCAGCTATTGTTGTGCCTTCAACCGAAACGGAAGCTTCGGCTGCTGACAATCCCTCCAAAGTGCCGAAAATACCAGCTTTCGAATTCGTAGTTGTATACCAACTTCCTTCCGCAGCCGGACCCTCAAAAGTCTCCTTCATCAGCAATTCAACCGATGTTCTCAATGAATCCATCCATTCTCCCCCTCTTTTTATAACCTTTTAAATTATTTTTAGTGGTTATATTATAAATTGCTTGAATTTAACTGTCAATACCTTTTATGATGGTTTATAGATAGAAAGGGGCTCTAAATCATGCCAGAATTAAATACAGATGCAAATACATTGACCTTGATTGGTGAACGGTTATGTTTAGATTTCACGAATACGGCCGGCTGGCATGCAGCTGATGATCCTGATGAATGGCTGACAAGTTACGAGAGACTAGCTGGCTGGAGCCGTCATGCGGGAATCTTGACTGATAAACAGGAAAACACTCTTTTACAGGAGGCGAAACAACGGCCAAAAGAAGCTGAAGAGGTGCTTGCACAAGCTTTAGAATTAAGGGAAGCGGTATACCGGCTATTTGTTTCAATAGCTAAAGGAGAGCCGAACCATGCTTCAGATGATCTTGTTATTGTGAACAAAAATGTAAAAGAGGCTTATCGCCACGCTGAAATACTTCCGAGAGCCGACGGATTTGCTCTGGAATTCGAGAAAAATGCGGACAAGTTGAACTGGATGTTGTGGCCGATTGTACAATCAACGACAGAACTGCTGATTTCTGAGAAATTAGACCGAGTGAAACAATGCGAAGGGGATCCTTGCGGATGGTTATTTCTCGATACAAGCCGGAACCGCAGCCGCCGCTGGTGTTCGATGCAAGATTGCGGTAATCGCGCCAAGGCCAGAAGATTTTACCAGAGAAAAAAATAAAATTCTGATTGGGAGAAACACTACAAACGGAGGTGTTTCTGATGAAAAATAATGAACGCAAACCCGAACAGCGCAAAGATGGTGAAATGAAGGAAATACAGGCGTTGACAGAAGAAGAAAATAAAGAACGCAAGTGGCAACAGCAAAAGGAACAAAATAAAGGCGGCGGGTTTTAACCTCGCCGCGCCATCCAGCCCTGCCGGAGAAATCCGGCAGTTTTTTCATGGCTATTAATCCCTATATTTTTCGGATGAATCATTTTATAGACAAAAAACGACATATTTCAAAGCGCAACGTCATATGTTGACCCTTCCTCAGATGCTCATTACACCAACTCCAAATGATAAAACCGTCCCTCCCAGGACGTGTACGACCCGCCTTCCGAATAGTCTACAGGCCGTTGAAAAATCGGTCCGTCATATACAAACGTGTGGAACTCTCCATTTTCACCGCAAGGATCTACGTTTCCCGGCAAATCTGCCAGAAAATCAGCGTCGAAATCTCTTCCGGCAAACTCGGCTCCCAAAACCGATGTATCCACACAGGTCACGATTGACCTAAATCCAAGGGAAATAAACCGTTCGGCCAGCCTTGCCGTCTCCCTTCCCCATAACGGATATACACCCTTCATATGAAGTTTCGCCAACTGTTCATCACGGTACTTCTTTACATCTTCCAGGAAAATATCGGCATGAACCACTTTTTCCACGCCCCATTCTTTAAATCCCGCCAGAACCTCAGCCAGGCCCTTCTCATACGTTTCATTATTGGATGCTTTCGGCATATAAACAGGCACAAGCTGTAAGCCAATTGCTTCCGCCTGCCGTTCAACCAACCGGCTCGAAACCTCATGCATCGGCACTTTCTTCTCATCCGTGATTGTTGTCAGCAAAGCACTCACATTACATTCCCCGCTGTAAAGCACTTCGTAAAGCGCAAGCGCGCTGTCTTTTCCGCTGCTCCATGAAAATAAAACGTTTTCCATTTCGCCCGTCTCCCCTTCCTTCTTCAAAACCGGCTCATTAGCTGTTATTATTATATCAACCGGAGAAGATTTTTCGAATGGGAGGCAGCACATTGGATGTTTATGAATTGCCGAGGGATGCGGATGAAACCCTCAAGGAAAAAATAGCGGATCTTTTCATGCAACAAATCTCAATGCACGGGGAAGGAGATTCATACACTCTTGTTCGGAACGGAATCGAGCAAGTTCTGGATGAAAACTCTACTTCGCGGATTCTCATCGCTGAAGAAGAGGGCGCCATACTCGGCATGGCTTTGCTGAATATTGGAATCAGCCTGCGTGACGGCGGAAAATATGTATGGTTGAATGAGCTTTACGTGGACAATGAATACCGCAATAAAGGTATTGGCCGAAAACTGCTTTTACATATTATTTATTGGGCTGAAAACGAAAATATCAAAACCATTGAATTGGAAACCGGTGTCAGCAATTCCGTAACGAAGTATCTTTACAATTCGCTTGGTTTCTATGACGTTGTTTCAAAACGTTACGGCTTCCGTTTCTGAAGGAAAGTGCGATACAATATGAAAGAAGGCCTCACATCGGCTCATCATTCCAACTCATGTGGAAATGCCGGTTTTGTACGTTACAAAGACGTACAAGCCATAAAGGAGGAATTATTATATGAATGTTAAATCGGAACCGACCCCAAATCCAAATGCCATGAAATTCACATCATTGGAAGGCCCCCTGTTTGAAGGGCGCGTCATTTGCAAGCAAGGCGATGATCCCGATCATCCACTGTTAAAGCAACTACTTGAAATAGCCGGCGTAGACAACCTGTTCGGCTTTCAGGATTTCCTGACAGTGAACAAAACGTTCGACGCCCAATGGGATGATCTCATGCCGAAAATCGAAGAAGCTTTTGAGCAAAATTAAAGAAAACTTGGCTTGCGCCAAGTCCATAGTGCAAGGAAGCCTTAATTGCACTTAACAACGCACCGCCAAGTAGACTATGTCTCGGAGGAGCCGAGAAGACTACTTTCTGAACCCGCTTTGGGCGACAGAGTGCTTATCAATCTACTTACTCGTGTCTCCAACGTCGATTTTCTTCTCTGCTGACACGAGATATTTACCGGCAGATTATACTTTCTGATACGGCAATAAAAAAATTCTCTCCGTCGCGGAGAGAAATTTTTTTATACCTTATCCGTCCGAAAGAATCCGAAAATCCCTGCAGTTTGTACGATATTCGTAAACGCGTGGGGATCGACTTCGTTAATCGTCATTTCAAGATCGTAAAGCTCGTAACGGGTAATGACAATCATGAGCATTTCTTTGTCTTCTCCGCGAAAGGCGCCCTTGGCGGGCACACGAGTGATGCCGCGTACCATCTTATCATGGATGGCTTTCTGAATCTCTCCGCCCTTCCCCGTAATGATCATAGCCGTCAACTTTTGGTGGCGGGTATGAATGGCATCAATGACCCGGGATGAAGCATAGATCGCCACAAGCGTATATAAAGCCTTCTCCCAGCCGAAAAGCAGGCCGGCCGAAAGCGTAATGATTCCATTTAATGCAAAGAAGTAAAGGCCGATGGGGCGGTCCTTCATTCTCGACAGCACCAGTGCTATAATATCTGATCCTCCGGTGGAGGCACCCCATTTCAACGTGATGCCGACCCCAATAGCACCGAGCACACCCCCGAAAATCGCGTTCAATAAAATATTGTCCGAAATGGCGTGTACCGGGAATATCTCCAGAAACAGAGTGGTCATCGCAACACTGAAAAAGCTGTAAAGCGTAAACCTTTTGCCGACCCGTTTCCATCCGAGATAGGCTACCGGAATATTTAAAAGAAAGAGCAGAATCCCCGTGGACAACGCTATTGGAGTATTCCGCAAAAGCGAAGACAATAACTGTGCGATACCGGTAAACCCACTCGCATACACATGTGCGGGAATAAGAAAAAGGTCTAGTGAGGCCGCATTTAACAGCGCCCCAATAATAACAATAGCCGTGATTTTTCCTTCGTTATAAACACCGTAATATACCCTGGACATAGTCCCACCGCCTTCCATGTAAAGAATAGCAAACCCATAAAGGGCCTTTGCCAAATAAGATTCGGTTTTAAACAATTTTGGTGGATTTTAGCTAATTCATTTCATTTCGGCCAAATAACCGTTGGATCCGGTCAATGGTCCTTTTGAAATGGCCGAATGTCTTCCCTGCGCCCACAAAAATAAGCCGCGGATGCGACTTTTAATCTCCAAACTGGTTATAACACCGGGCGGCATGAAAAGTCAACGGTTTGCTATAGAAAAGCATTGATTTTTTTCTTATTTGCACATAGACTTAAATACAAATTGTTATGAAAATTGGTGGTGATTCACATGACTGTACATATTGTTACGGACAGCGCCTCGGACCTTCCGGAGTCTCTTGCAAATGAATACGATATTGAGGTTGTGCCGTTCATTGTACTGCTTGACGGCGAGGAATATTACGACGGTGAGACGATCAGTCCCGAGCAATTGTACCCTGCTATGAAAGAGGGCAAGGTACCAAAAACGGCCCAGGTTCCATATGAAAGAATGAGAAACGCTTTTGAGAAATATGCGAAAGAGAATGAAAGCTGCCTATTTATAGGACTTTCATCGGAATTATCCGGAACCTTTCAATCCGCGAAGTTGATCCAGAATGAATTGGCCGAGGAATACCCGGATTTCGATTTTGAAACGATAGATTCCAAAGCAGCTTCCCTCGGACAGGGGCTGATGGTTCTGGAAGCGGCCAAGATGGCGAAGGAAGGTAAATCAAAAGCAGACATTCTTGAACTTGTCTACTCCTACATTGAACAAATGGAACACATCTTTACAGTGGACAGCCTTGAGTACCTGCAACGGGGAGGAAGAATCGGCAAAGCCTCCGCTTTTATTGGCGGCTTGTTAAACATCAAACCTTTGTTGGGAGTGGAGAACGGTCGCCTGATCCCTATTGAAAAGGTTCGCGGCAGCAAGAAAGTGTATCGGCGGATTGTAGAAGTTTTGAAAGATCGCGGCAATGATCTCCAGAATCAGACTATAGGAATTTGCCATGCGGACTCTCCCGGTGCAGCCGAAAAGCTGAAGGAAATGATTCAAAGCGAAACCGGGGCCAAAGACTTTCTTGAAGTCCCTATCGGGGCAGTTATCGGCTCCCACGCCGGGCCGGGTACCTTCGCCGTTATATTCCGCAACAAACAGCAAGATTGATCGCAGCCGGCGGCCCATCCGTCGGCTTCAGCAATTATTGCCGGTTATTTTTTTCGAATCTTCCGGAAATATGATATAAAGAA
>DASVCO010000115.1:0-6729 GCA_036381575.1 Caryophanales bacterium | reverse complement strand
CCTTCAAAGGTCTTCATTAATTTTCTGGCTTCCATTAACATTGGTCTGCCTCCCTTCTTTTGGTTGGGTGCTAGCTGACCGAGAGGACTTTTCCTTCCGGCTTCCCCACATAATCCTGAAAGCGCCGACAATTCCCCTTGGGAAAAAGATCACGAGCAAGATCAGCAAAGGCCCGAAGAAAATCATCTGATGAGAAGTCCAGCCTTTCAGAAATTCTGTAAGCCACGTGACAAGCAACGCCCCCACCACTGGTCCGGCGATGGTCCCGATTCCGCCAACGAGAAGGTAAACGAGCATATCGAAACTCACCGTGATGCTGGTGATCTGAATGCCGAGAAAACCAATAAAAATCGCATATAAACCTCCAGCCAGGCCGGCAAAAAAGGTCGAAAGCACAAAAGACAGCACTTTCGTTCTCATAAGGGGAATTCCCAGTGTCTGCGCCAGTTCGGGGCTGTTCCGAATGGCTGTAAAAGATCGCCCAAGAAGGGATCGTACGATTCGGGAAAACACAAATATCGTGAAAATGAGAAAAAGCAGTACAAGATAGTAGGTGGAAATGGGATTATTTTTAAATGTCACAGGACCGATTGGCGCCGGATCCGGGATGCCAATAAGACCGACAACACCTCCGGTCAGACTGTCCCAGTTTTCAATCACTAGCGAGATAATCAATCCCATACTCAGTGTGAAAATGGCAAAATAATGGCCGCTTAACCTCAAGGAGATGAGGCCGATCACAAATCCGATTGCCATTGTGATCAAACACGCGCAAATTAAGGCCAACCAAAACCCCAGACCCGCTTTTTCCAAAATACCAAGTGAGTAGGCACCTATTGCAAAAAAACCGGCATGGGCAAGATTCAACTCCCCAGTGTATCCTGTAATCAAATTAAGTCCATACACCGCTATTGCCCAAATAAAACTTAACGTCACAACGGATAAAATATAGCTATTTAGAGGGAGAAGAGGGAATGCGACGGCTGCCAAAATCAACAGCAAAAGCAGGCCGTTCTTTTTCATACCGCGTCCCATTTAATAGACCCCCTTTGTGAACAAACCTTTGGGCTTCAACGACAGGATCAACACCAAAAGCACAAAAGCGACGATATCTTTGTAATCACCGGAAATGTAAGTGCCTCCCATGCTTTCACCAAGCCCTAATATCAGGCCACCGACAATGGCTCCCGGGATACTGCCCATGCCGCCCAGGATAATGATGACGAAGGCTTTCATAATAACGAGGTTGCCCATCGTCGGATAAACCAGGTTGATCGGCGCGAACAACGAAGCTGCTACGGCTGCAAGGATGCCGGAAATTGCAAAAGTCAACATCAATACCCGGTTTGCGTTGATCCCAACCAAAAACGCGCCTTCCCGATTCTGTGCCATTGCCAGGATGGTGGATCCTGTCACCGTTCTTTTCAAAAAGAAATTTAATGCGAGCATAAGGACAATGGCTCCTGCAATGATGATCAGTCGCTGGATGGTGGTCGGCAGGCCGAATATATGAACGACCTGATCATATGCGGTCGGCATCCTCCGGAAATCTGCTCCCCACAGGATTTGAGCAAGTGCTTCCAAAAATAACAGCATTCCAATAGCAGCGATCATGTCATGAGTCGGTTCCGCATTCCGTAACGGTGAGAACACTACTCTTTCTGACAACACTGACAGCAACGCAACCACAATGGCTGAAATCAAAATCGCAATCCAGTAGTTGATCCCAAACGAAGTTAACATGAAATAGGTGACGTAAGCCCCAACCATGTAAAAAGCGCCGTGAGCAAAGTTCGGAACCTGAAGAATCCCGTAGACAAGGGTCAGGCCCAGTGCGACCAGACTGTAGATACATCCAAGGGTAATGCCGTTCAACAACTGTTGAAAAAACAAATCCACGTGCAACCCTCCTCAAAATCAAATCAACTGTTCTGGTATCATAAATCGTCCTTTTCCCTACCGGCTAATACGCGATTCAGGTCTTCGTGCAATTATCTCGGATTTTCGCGCAATTCCCAGCCACTTTCGTGCAATTAATTCCGGGTTTCGCGCAATTATTCTGTTTTTCGTGCAATTATGTCCGATTTCAACGCCATCGGTCCTGAATCCATGTTTTTCAGTTGGCAATCATTAAAATCAACCGATAAGATGCCATTTTTATTCGATGTTCTTCCTTAAGAGGCGGAAAAGGTCGAAAAATTATCAATGAATGACCTGAACAGCTTCAATCAAACAAAATCTCCCAGCTTGACGTTTCCTTTCAATAGATTCCTGGCAATGATCATGCGCTGGATTTCATCCGTGCCGTCGTAGATTCGCCACAACCTCGCCTCCCGGTACCAGCGTTCAATCGGCAATTCTTTCGTATAGCCCATCCCGCCGTGAATCTGCATTACCCGGTCAATGACACGGTTTCCCATATTCGCCCCGAACAATTTGGCCATTGAGGCAAGATGGCGGTTATCCTCTCCCTGATCCAACGTCCAAGCGGCATTGAACACAAGCCACTTCGTTGCTTCAATTTCCACGGCCGAATCGGCAATTTGCCATTGAATCGCCTGCCGATCCGCAATCGGTTTCCCGAACGTCACCCTTTCCTTCGAATAATCGATTGCCATTTGCAACAGTCGTTCAGCGGCGCCGACAGCTCTTGCAGCGACAATCCAACGGGCGAACCCAATCCACTCCAATCCAAGTTCATAACCACCATGTAATTCTCCAAGAATGTTTTCCTCCGGAACCCGGACATTATCAAAGATCAGAGAGGCAGGCCCCCATTCGCCCATCGTATCGATGTACTCCGATTTCCAGCCCATATCACGGTCGACAAGAAAACAAGTGACCCCGCCGTGCCCTTTCTTCTCTTTATCCGTAACCGCCATGACCATGACGAAATCGGCTTCATTTCCACCTGTGATAAACGTCTTTTCACCGTTTAAAACCCATTCATCTCCGTCCTTAACGGCTGTCATTTTGATGTTCCGAGTATCTGACCCGGCATCAGGCTCGGTCATCGCAAAACAAGAAACCTTCTCTCCGTTGATCGTCGGAATCAAATAGTTTTTCTTTTGTTCCTCGTTTCCGCGATAAAGTATGACATCCGCGTACCCGCCAAATGAAAATGGCACAAACGTCTTTGACGTTTCCATCGTGACAAGGGCAAGCATCATTTGTCCCAGATCCGCTCCCCCATATTCTTCGGGCGTATTAATTCCCCAGAATCCCGCGTCCGCTGCTTTTTTCTGCAGTTCCTTGATTTTTTCCCGGGAAATGCCCGGCTTTCCTTCCCTTTCGTTGCGAAGAACCTCCGGTTCCAGCGGCTTTAATTCTCTTTCAACAAATTTCCTGATTGTTTTCTGCACCATTTTTTGTTCGTCTGATAAACGTAAATGCATGTCAGTTTCCCCCATCCGGTTTCTTTTTGATAGATTGTTATCTTTAAAAATTTAATGTACCGCCGTCAACAACGAGCGTTTCTCCTGTGATGAAAGAGGCTTCGTCAGAAACAAGAAATAAAACCGCATTCGCAATTTCTTCCGGATGCCCGATGCGCCGCAGTGCATTGGCCGTCGACATCACCGGCCATTTCTTGGTTTTCTTCCAATCCTCAACCATAGCCGTATCGATAATGCCTGGCGCAATCGCATTGATACGAATATTCTGTCTTCCAAACTCGGTCGACGCCGTTTTGGTCATCGCGATGACTCCACTCTTGGAAGCCGAATAAGCGGCGATTAATTTCTGCCCTTTGATACCCGCGATACTGGCCGTGTTCACAATTGATCCGCCGGACGCCATTTTCGGAATCGTATATTTCAACCCCAGATACATCCCGTCCAGATTCGTATTCACTACATGCCGCCATTCATCAAACGGAATGTCCGGCAGCTTTTTTTCATCGCCTCCCACACCTGCATTGTTGAACAAAATATCGAGACTACCGAAAACCTCCACCGTCTTCGAAACCATCTGCTCAACCTGTTCCGGTTCTGTCATATCAACCTGGACAAACTCGGCCTTTCCGCCTTCATTCCCTATCAATCTTGCGGTTTCGTGTCCAGAAGTCTCATTAACATCCGCAACCATCACACTTGCCCCTTCGGAGGCAAATCGGAGAGCCGCAGCTCTTCCAATTCCACCACCTCCGCCGGTGACAATGGCTTTTTTATTTTTCAACCGCATCTGTTCACTCTCCTTAGCACGAACTTTGGCCGCCGTCGACCACAATCGTTTGGCCGACAATGTAATCGGATGCCTGTGAAGCAAGCATCAAGGCAACGCCCTGGATATCCTGATCGCTCCCAAATCTGCCGGCTGGCGTTCCTTCCAGAATCTTATCCCCGCTGTAGGCAAGTAATCCTTTCGACATTTTTGTCGGGAAAAATCCCGGCGCAATCGCGTTCACCTGAATATTATCCGGTGCCAATTTCACTCCAAGGTCTCTTGTGAATGAAATGATCGCTCCTTTGCTCGCATTGTAACCAAGCGTATCCATCACGTCCTGGCGTGATCCCTTCAACCCGGCTACTGACGCCATATTGATAATCTTTCCCTGCTTTCGTTTCAGCATCTCACGGCCTACTGCCTGCGAGAACAGAAATGTCCCCGTGGCGTTCACATTCAACACCTTCTGCCACTTATCAAGCGGCATTTCCATAGCCGGAGCACCCCAGGTAGCGCCGCTGTTATTGACCAAAATGTCAATTTGTCCGAATTCGTCCAATGTCGCCTTAATGACACTTTCAATGTCCTCCGGGTTTGTAACATCACATTTCATCGCCAATGACCGAACGTTAAGCTCTTTTAACTTTCCACTAACCTCTTCGCAAGCCTCAATCTTACGCGAGCATACAACGACATTCGCGCCTGCCTCCGCATAGGCGAGCGCAATTTGTTCCCCAAGCCCGCGTCCACCGCCGGTAACAATCGCTGTCTTTCCTGTTAAGTCAAACAATTCCTGGATCGCCATTATAAAATCTCCTCTCCCTTGACACTGACCGGTTAGTATGGATAGCGCTTTCATTTCTACCCTATTTTCTTTAGCAATACCTGAGCTCTACAAAAAGCGACAAAAGATGCTAACCGGACAGTATGTTGTTTGCAAAAATATTTATGCCAACTGAATCAATCACTTTTTTCTATTGGTTTGACGAAATCCCCTTCAGCAAGGTGTCAACATACAGCTCAACCAATTCTTGATCCGATACAGGTCCATTCGGTTTAAACCAATTGTAACTCCAGTTGCACATTCCCAGGATCGCAAAAGTCACCATATCGGCCCTGAGATCCTTCCGAAATTCACCGTTGTCCATGCCCTGTTCGATCATTTTTTGCAGGTTGAGCCGGAATTCCTTTCGTTTTCTTTTAATAACCGCCTGATTCTCTTCCTTTAGATTCATCATTTCCCGAAAGAAAATTTTCGCCCTGCGGCCGTTCGGCTCGATTTGTTTTATGGTTAATCCGATCATCTCAAACAATTTCGTCTTACAGTCTTTCCCGACGGATTCGAGAATTTCGCGCTGCTTCCTCAATAGTTCATCGATATAAGTAGAGTGAATATCCATCAGCAACTGTTCTTTCGAGGGAAAATAATAGTAAAAGGTTCCCTTCGTAGCGCCCAGGGCGTCCGCAATGTCCTGAATGGATGTCTCACTGAAGCCTTTGGATTCAAATAATTGAATGCTTTGATCGATAATTTGGTCCTTCATCCTGCTGTGTCCCTTTCCTTTTGTTAACATTTTTACGGCAAAACAATTGCATCCATTATACCAAAGGGTTCTCTCCGCAACAATTGAATTTGCGCAGCCGGCAACGTACGAACACAATCAAGACAAGGCTATAGATCTTTTAAGGAATACACATCATGTAAAAGTTACCCTTTCCAATCTTTTAATGACGGATAACGACACCAAAAACAGAAATCGTTAAGCCCGAACTTTACCCGCCAAAGGTTCTTCTCGGATTATCAACAAACATCGATTCGATTTGTTCTTCCGAAATGCCAACCTCCTTCAAAACGGGGATGACATCATCAAAAATATGCGTCGGATGCCATGACCTGACAAGTTGCTTAACCTCTTCGCTCATGTTTGGCGCCCTTCCACACCAACAATTAACTGTATCATGGGAGAGCATAATCCGATCTCCGTAACCCATGCCAATCAAGCCAATCAATACGGCTTCACGCATAGAGTCCATCGGTGTTCCCGCCAAAACCTGCAGCCCGAAACGGTCAAATCCGATTGAAACGCCTTTCTCCAGCGTACGCAAATGGTAGGATACATCCGTATTTCCATCCATATGGCCGATCAAAATCCGGCTTGGATCCGCTCCGTGTTCAATTAGAAAATCAGCCTGCTCCGGTCCCATCGTTCCTTCTTGTGTATGCGTCAAAATCGTAATGCCGGTCTCTTTCTGCACCCGTGCTGCCTGGCGGAAAAACATCTGCTCATAATCCGTAATTTCTCCCTTGCTTGAACCAAGCTTGATGATTCCCGGCCTGATTCCAGTTCCGGCGATGCCCTTCTCAATTTCTGTCATGAACATCTCATAGATTTCCTTTTCAGCATCACCCAGGCCGCTGCGAAACTTAAAATAGACCGGCGCGCCTTCACCTTCGTAATAATATCCGGTCGCGCATATAATCAGCAGTCCAGTTCGTTCGGAAATCTCACGCAAAATCTCGGGATTACGCCCGCAATCGTTCGGCGTCGGATCCACGACTGTTTT
>DASVCO010000114.1:0-22692 GCA_036381575.1 Caryophanales bacterium | reverse complement strand
TCTACCGCCTGCAGGATCTTTTGATCCAGCATACTGGCCGTTTCCGAATCAATCTTTCCGGTGACAGGCAAATCATTGATCTTCTGGAAGGCCTTTACGGCCTCTCTTGTCTTTTCGTTGAAATAGCCGTCCTGACGACCTGTGTCAAAGCCAAGCCCTTCCAACATGACCTGGGCGTTTTGAATCCGATCACCATTCTCGTTGTAGGTCAAAGCCTCGTCTTCCTTCACCGTTATCGGATGGGAATAAAAGTAATCCGGCTGCTTGACTTTGTACCTTGGCTTGATTCCTTTCTTATTGATCCAATGCCCATCGGGAGTCAACCACTTGGCGATTGTTAACTTCAGCTGGCCGCCCCCGACCGGAAATTCCGTCTGGACCGTCCCTTTCCCGAATGATTTCTGCCCGACAAGTGGATAGCCTGCGGCTTCTTTCAGGGCTGCGGACAGAATTTCGGCAGCCGAAGCACTTCCTCCATTAATTAATCCTACAATCGGATAGTCCTTCTTTTCCGTCAAAGTGGAGAAATGGCGTTCCCGGTTTCCATACCGATCTTCAATCTGGACAATCGGTTCCTTCTTCGGGATAATCTCGTTGCCGATCTTAAGGACCGAACCTAAGTAGCCGCCTGGATTGCCTCTAACATCAATCACGAGTCCATCCATCCCCTTGCTTTCAAGGGAAGACAACGCTTCGCTAAATTCCTTTGCGGTTCCGCGTGAGAATGAGGAAATCTCAATAATGCCAAATAAATGGCCATCCTTCTTGATTGTATCCTTGTAAACCGTTTGGATCGGGATCTCTCCGCGTGTAACCTCAATTTTCATGATATCCGGCACACCTTGCCGCTTAATGCCAAGCGTAACGGTTGTGCCCCCTTCGCCGCGAATTTTCTGGACCGCTTCATACAAATTAAGATCGGAAATGCTTTTTCCGTTGATCGAGAGGATCTTGTCGTTGGCGCGCAATCCTGCCTTGTCCGCAGGCGAGTTTTTGAATGGAGACATAATCGTCACGACCCCGTTTACAAGCGATACCTCGGCACCGATTCCTTCATAGGTGGAAGAAAGCGACTGCGTAAACTGCCTGGCTGTTTCAGGATCCATGTAGACAGAAAAACGATCATCCAACGCCTTTACCATACCGTGGATAGCTCCGTTTAACAGCTGATCCTTATCAATATCCTTATAGAATCTTTCTGACATGGTTTCAAATGCCTGCCGTACCGTTTCAAAGGATACGCCTGATGCCTTGTCCCCGCTGTTATTTTCTTTTTGGCTCTGATTTTGCTTCTTGCCCTGGTCTTTCGGCGGCGGCGATTGCTGTTGTGATTGCGAAGACCCGGTGTCCGCCAATTGCAATCCAGCCATCCCGACATACATCCCGCCTGCTCCTACAATCAATGCTGCTACTAACATGAGTGCGATGGTTACTTTACTCAGTTTCATAAGTGCCCCCTATCCATCTGGAAGTGAGAGTAGCAGTGAGAAAAGAATAATTGGATGAAAAAAATCCCCTCGAACCCTGCTCATTTCCATTGTCTTGTTAATGCCAAGCCAACCAGCTTTTCTGTCTCCTCCGGAAGTGATAGATTGAATCCAAAAGTATACTTACTCACAATCTATTTTCCAGAAAAAAGCATCGCACCAAGTAGTGTGATGCCTTGCGGCTTGGCAATGGGAAAGATTCTCTCTCGACTGTCTTACTGTCATTCTACTATATGTGAAGCTTGTTTTCATTATGTATATCGTTTCATTGCCGTTAAAGAGAAAACCTCATTTCAAAAGGCCTCTCCGCCCCTTGAGATGAGGTTACTGACTGATTCAAATAAGGCTCTCCAAAACCTCTTTAATTAAAAGAACCGATATGGGTTGATCCCATTATCACCGGAGATGTTTCCGCGATCCACCTCAAAGTGTAAATGGTTCCCTGTCGAATGTCCGTTTGAACCGACAGCCGCAATGGTTTGTCCCTGAGAGACATGTTGCCCCTGGTGAACATAGATTGCATTGTCATACATATGGCCATAGACAGTAATCAAGCCGGAATCATGATAGATAACAACCCAGTTGCCGAACCCGCTTGCCGCTCCGGCATAAAGGACAGTTCCGGAAGCCACTGCATAGATCGGAGTGCCGACCGGCGCCGCAAAATCAATTCCATCATGAAAGCCGCTCGACCTCATGCCGTACCCCGAAGAGATATAGTAACTCCCCGCCGGCAAAGGAATAATGAAATTTCCGGGATTATCGAAACCTTCATTGGAACTTGTAGTAGCCGGAGCTGATTGCTGCTCCTGTTGCCGTTGAGCACGCGCCCGGCGTTCCCGCGCCCGCCGTTCCTTTTCAGCTTCAGCCTTTTCCCGTGCCGTTTCACGCTTCTCGATTAAATCGGAAATCTGCGCCTCAATCATTTCGATCGCTTTCTTCTGCTTCTCAATATGCTCCTGCAATTCGGCTTCTTTCCTCTTCAATTGCTCAACAAGCTCATCTTTCCTCTGTTTCTTATCTCTCAACTCAGCCTGCATGCCTTCCAGCTCATCAAGCTGACTCTCCAGTTTCGCCAACTGACTTTGAACCTTCGCCTTGTCCTTCTCCAACTGCTTCTTATCCGCTCTTTGAGCTTCCAAGAGCTGTTTGTCTTGCTCAGCGATCAAATTCAAGGCGAATACCCTGTCAAGAAAGTCAGTAAAACTCTGCGAACCCAGCAACACCTGCAGATAATTGACGGCTCCTCCGTTTTTGTACATCACACGGACACGCTTCTTTAAGAGTTCCTGACGGCGTTCAATCCGCTTTTTCGTTTCAGTGATTTTCTTCTTCAAGCCTTCAATTTTCGTCTTCGTTTCCGAGACTTGAGCTTGCTTATCTTGAATTCGGCTTTCCATATCAGCGATTTCTTCTTCAAGCTGATTGATTTCAGCCTGGGTTTCCTCTTTCTTGTGCTCAACCTGGTCAAGTCTGTTTTGTTTCTGTGTGATGTTTTCCTTCTTTTCCTTCTTGTTGTTATGTACGTCCTCGATTTTATTAGACAGGTCGTCCATCTTATCTTTCAATTCATCCAAGGAGTCGGCGGAAACCGGGTGAACCCCGGCAACCGACAAACCTGCTGTTACCCCAAGTACAAGAGCGATATTTCTAACCTTTCCCGTCAACATTCTCCCCCCTGTGAAAGAAGCGTTAATTTATACCTTCAAGAACTTTCTGACCGATGTCACACTTCCCCAGATTCCGATGAGGGCACCGATTAACAGTACCCCGCCACAAAGATAATAAATGGTCGGATTTAACGGGATCAATTCAATGAATGTCATTTCATAATTGTGATAGAAAATATCGTAAAAGGCCCGGTAAGCGACGATCAGTAAAGCAATTGGCAGAATGGAACCCAACACCCCAAGCAAGAGGCCCTCAACGAAAAACGGCAACCGAATAAAACTGTTTGTAGCACCGACGAGTTTCATAATCTCAATTTCTCTTCGCCTTGAGACGATCGTGAGCTTAATCGTGTTTCCTATGAGAAACACGGTCGTGAACAGAAGGCCGATAATCAAGGCAAGCCCGACATTCCTTGCGGTATCCGTTACATTAAACAAGTTCTTGACGGTTCCTTTGCCGTCACCGTACTTGGCCTTCGTAACATAATCCAGTTGTTCGACCGCTTTCTTGATCGCAATTGCATCCTCCGGATCCTTTCCTTTGATTTTGAACGAATCCGGCAGCGGGTTTTCATCCCGCAAATCGGCAAGAACCGTGGCTTCCTCGCCATCATGGCTCATGCTCTCAATCAGATTCTCAAGCCCTTGTTCCTTCGGAATGAACTTTACATTCGCCACACGCGGCAAGGCTTGAATTTCTTCATGCAATTGATCGATCTGATCATCGGTCGCGGTCCTTACAATATAAGCCTTAACTGCGACATCGTCTTTGATCTGGGTGCTGATGAAATTCAAGTTCAACATCAGCGCTATGAAGAATCCTACCAACAAAAGAGCCACCGTAACGGAACTAACTGACGCAAAGGTCATCCAGCCGTTACGGCCCAGGTTCTTCAATCCTTCTTTTCCGTGGCGCTTGAAATTCCTAAGCTTCATAACCGTATCTCCCCGCCATTTCATCGCGGACTATCATTCCGCCGTCAATGGCAATAACCCGTTTCTGGATGCTATCTACAATCTCACGGTTGTGTGTCGCCATAACAACGGTTGTTCCGCTTGTGTTAATTCTCTCAAAGATGTCCATAATACCCCACGCGGTTTCCGGATCCAGGTTTCCGGTAGGTTCATCCGCAATAATGACCGCAGGATTATTCACAATAGAACGGGCCAACGAAACACGCTGTTGTTCCCCGCCTGACAATTCATCCGGCAGAAAACGGGCTTTATGCTTCAACTTGACAAGATCAAGGACTTCCATTACTCGTTTGCGAATGGTCCTTGGGTGTTCCCCGACTACTTCCAGGGCAAAAGCCACATTTTCATAAACTGTCAATTTTGGCAAAAGTTTAAAGTCCTGAAAGACTACTCCAACTTTGCGCCTTAACTTCGGGATATGCTTTTCTTTCAGCTTGGAGAGGTTGATGCGGTCGATTTGGATGGTGCCCTTCGAAGGTTTTTCCTCACGATACATAAGCTTAATGAAAGTCGATTTCCCTGCACCGCTCGGCCCAACAACGTAAACAAATTCACCCTTCTCAATTGTTACGTCAACACCGTTGAGCGCCATAACTCCGTTGGGATACGTCTTCCATACATCCCGCATTTCTATCAAAACAATCACGTCCTAATTATTCATTCTCATATGTCAATGCCAACGTAAGCCAACAAAAATCGTCAAAAACTACTATCTTTTTTGCTAGAATCTATTATAACACCTTTATTCGTCTTTTTAAGGGGAATTTATATTACATTTTCATTTCAAAAACTATCATTATTTGACATATATCGCAGAATGGATAGTAAGAAGGCAGGAAATGAAGAGAGCCGAAAATCACAAAATGTGACTTTCGACCTATGTCAAGAGATTAATTTCTTTTGAAGCCTTCTCCAAGAACCTCCGTGGCATTTGAAACAATAACAAAAGCATCTGGATCAACGGTCTTGACGAGGCGCTTAAGCTTCGTTACCTCATTTCGGGAAACCACACACATTAAGACAGGCCGCTCATCATCTGTGTAACCGCCCATTCCCGAGATCCTGGTAACCCCCCGGTCAATGACGCGCAGAATTTGAGAACGCAATTCTTCCGGATGTTGTGAGATAATCATAGCCATCTTGCCAGTATCGAATCCCATTTGTACCACATCGATCAATTTGGCTGTCAGATACATGCCAATCAAAGCATATAACGCCTGTTCAATCCCGAAGACAAATGCTGAAGTGACGACAATAGCACCGTCGATCATCGCAACGCAACCGCCAAGGGGAAATCCGAAATACTTATGAATAATTTGCGCGGCAAGATCAGTCCCGCCAGTTGAAGCCTTCCCCCGAAAAACAATGCCGAGTCCCAGGCCCACACCGATTCCCCCAAACAGAGAACCAAGCAATGGATCATTCGTAGCCGGCTCCACCCCGGAAGACAAGAAAACGACAAATGGCAGAAACAAGGTACCCACAAGGGTTTTCAATGCATATTGCAAATAACCGAGTTGGCCGCCAAGCAGCAAAACACCGGCTGCAAACAACGGAATGTTAAACGCCCACTGCACATAGGAAGGCTCCCAACCGAATACCCAGCTTAGGATCGTACTAATGCCGCTGACCCCGCCTGAGGCAACCTTGTTTGGAAGCAGGAAAAGATTAAAGGCAAGCGCGACGAACGTCGACCCAAGCAAAACAAAAAAATAATCGACAGCCAGCTCCACCTTCGGAGAAATTCCGGCTCGCCGCATTTGTTTCACCGTTACCATGAATGATCACTCCCACAACATCACGATTCAATATCAATCACGCCAGGGCATAATGGCGTCCGGATTTTTTCGAGGTTACTCGGGCCCGCGCCGGGGTGGCACGTTGTAGTTATTAGCCGTTGTGCCACGGTTGTACGTTCTTAGGCGAAACCTATCTATTATCCCTGAAAAAATCCCGGAGGCTCTAACTTTATTCAGCAGAAGCGGTCTGCTTCTGCTGAATAAAGTTAAACCTTCAAGAGTATATCATCATGGGAAGGGAGTGTAAACAAACAGAGTGTGACGCTTTAGCGGGCAAACAAAAAAAGAAAAGAAACCCCCATCACCCGTAAATGAGCAAGGGATTTCTTTCACAAAAGGCCCCCGTACCTATAAACGCTCATGTACCGCTCCAGCGTTCTTTAATTTGATCTTCCTGTTTCATTCAGAATGAACAACAAACCTAAGCGGTTTCCAACTGCCAACGAAGATATGCGTCGATGAATTGGCCGAGGTCCCCGTCCATTACGGCTTGGACATTTCCCGTTTCAACATTCGTGCGGTGATCCTTCACCATGTTGTACGGGTGAAATACATATGAACGAATCTGGCTTCCCCAGCCGATTTCCTTCTGTTCTCCGCGAATTTCATCCATTTCCGCCCGCTGTTCTTCCAATTTCCGCTGATGAAGCTTCGCTTTTAACATTTTCATTGCCTGCGAACGATTCTTGATTTGCGACCGCTCCGACTGGCATGTCACCACAATACCGGTTGGATCATGGGTGATTCGTACAGCTGAATCACTGGTGTTGACATGCTGCCCTCCGGCTCCGCTGGAACGATAAGTATCAATTCGCAAATCTTCCTGGCGGACGTCTATTTCAACATCGTCATCCATCTCCGGCGTGACCTCACATGAAACGAACGAAGTATGCCGCCGCCCCGATGAATCGAACGGAGAAATCCTCACAAGCCGGTGAACGCCCTTTTCCGATTTCAGATTCCCATAAGCATTATGGCCTTTTATCAGCAATGTCACGCTCTTCACACCGGCTTCATCACCAGGCAAATAATCCAGCGTTTCAACCTTGAATCCCTGCTCTTCCGCCCAACGGGTATACATCCGCAGCAACATCTGGGCCCAATCTTGCGATTCCGTTCCGCCGGCTCCCGGATGCAATTCCAGGATAGCATTATTCGCATCATAAGGCTCATCCAGCAACAATTTCAACTCGAATCGATTCAGCCGTTCCCCGAGCGAGCGAACGCCCACTTCAAGCTCCCGGCCCAGTTCAAGATCTCCTTCTTCCTTCACAAGTTCATAGGATACCTCCAGATCGTCGTAAGCTTCTTCCAACTCACTGAAATCGCCGACAATCTCCTTCAGGGCGTTCACTTCCTGAATCACCTTCTGAGCCTCTTCCTGATTATCCCAGAACCCGGGATTCGCCATTTTCAAGTCCAGTTCCCGGATTCGTTCTTTCTTTGTATCTAAGTCAAAGAGACCCCCTGAAATCATGTAATCGCGCATCCATTTCCGATAATTTCTGTTTGATCTCAGCTAATTCCATTCAAACCACCTCAGTTCAAAGAGTAGAAAGCATGAAGCGGGAGGCCGGATCAAGGACGAAAAAAATCGAACCTCAACTCCCCCTCCCGCTATATAATATGGAAATCCCGAAACGGGCTATCTTCCGTGGCAATGCTTGTATTTCTTACCACTGCCGCACGGGCATGGATCATTACGCCCGACTTGCTCTTTCTTCACAACCGGTTTCTTCTTTGATCCTTCGTCATCCTGGCCGCCATGAGAAGCTGACTCCCCTTCGGCCACCTTCTGCCGTTCCATATTCTGTTCCACTTGAGCTTTCATAATATAAGTGGAGACCTCTTCCTCAATGGAAGCGACCATCGCTTCGAACATTTCAAAGCCTTCAAATTCATATTCCCGCAAAGGATCATTCTGTCCATAGGCCCGCAAATGAATGCCTTGGCGTAACTGGTCCATCGCGTCAATGTGATCCATCCACTTACTGTCGACTGCATGAAGCACAATGACCTTCTCGAACTCGCGCATATGCTCGGAAGTCATTTCTTCTTCCTTGCGATCATAGTTCTTCTTGACGACTTCGAACATCAATTCAACAATCTCTTCAGGCTCTTTGCCTTTGATGTCTTTCTCCGTCACTTCGCCTTCATACAGAAATGTGGCATTAGCGTAATCGATGATCGCCTGCAAATTCCATTCTTCTGGAACCTGATCTTCTGGCGTATGGGCCTTGACGATCCGTTCAATAGTCGAATGAATCATATCCTCGACAATTTCACGTAAATTCTCGGATTCCAGAACGGATTCTCTTTGCTTATAAATAATATCCCTCTGGCGCCTCATAACATCGTCATATTGAAGAACTTGCTTACGGGCATCGAAGTTGTTCCCCTCAACCCGTTTCTGGGCAGACTCCACTGACCTGGAAACCATCTTGCTCTCGATCGGCTGCGAATCATCCATGCCAAGCCGTTCCATCATGCCCTGCATCCGTTCAGAACCGAACCTGCGCATCAATTCGTCCTCAAGCGAAAGATAGAATTGCGAAGACCCCGGATCGCCCTGGCGCCCCGAACGTCCGCGCAGCTGATTGTCAATACGCCTGCTTTCGTGGCGTTCCGTTCCTACAATATGCAAACCGCCGAGCTCCCGGACACCTTCACCCAGTTTAATGTCCGTTCCACGTCCAGCCATGTTTGTGGCAATCGTAACAGCGCCTTTCTGGCCGGCATCGGCAATAATTTCCGCTTCCCTCGCATGATTCTTCGCATTCAACACATTATGCGGAATGCCGCGTTTCTTCAACAAATTCGAGATCAATTCGGACGTTTCCACCGCTACAGTACCTACCAGCACAGGCTGTCCGGTTTCATGCCGTGCCGCAATCTCATCGACGACAGCTTGAAACTTTCCTTCCATCGTCTTATAAATCAAATCGGAACGATCTTCACGAATGACCGGTCGGTTTGTCGGAATTGCGACAACATCCATTCCATAAATATTCTGGAATTCTTCTTCTTCCGTTTTCGCAGTACCGGTCATCCCGGCAAGCTTCTCGTAACGTCGGAAGTAGTTCTGGAATGTAATAGTCGCCAGCGTCATGCTTTCACGTTGAATTTCAAGCCGTTCTTTCGCCTCAATCGCCTGATGCAGCCCTTCACTGTACCGCCGTCCTTTCATTAGGCGTCCCGTGAATTGGTCGACTATGACAATTTCCCCGTCCTGAATAACATAGTCGGTGTCACGCTGCATGATGACATGAGCCTTTAAGGCCTGGTGCACGTGATGATTCAATGTTACATGCGCATAATCAAACAGATTCTCGATATTGAAGAACTTCTCAGCTTTCGTCATTCCCGACTCTGTTAACTGCACCGCTTTCGTCTTTTCGTCCACTGTATAGTCCTCTTGATTCAACATATGGACAAATTGATCCGCCTGCATATATAACTTCGTCGACTTTTCTGCAGAACCGGATATAATCAACGGCGTTCTGGCTTCGTCAATCAAAATCGAATCAACTTCGTCAACAATAGCGTAATGCAACGGCCGCTGCACCATTTCTTCCTTATACAAAACCATATTGTCACGAAGGTAGTCAAAGCCGTATTCATTATTTGTGCCGTACGTAATATCGGCCGCGTAGGCTTCTCTCTTCTCCTCTTTCGACATGCCGGTTACATTCAGGCCTACAGACAAACCGAGGAAATTATACAACTGTCCCATTTCCTCCGCATGGGTCCGGGCCAAATATTCGTTCACAGTTACAAGATGAACACCCTTACCGGTCAGGGCATTTAAATACAAAGGCAGAGTTGCGACGAGCGTTTTTCCTTCGCCTGTCTTCATTTCGGCAATGTTCCCGTCATGCAGTACCATCCCGCCGAGCAATTGCACACGGAACGGCGTCAGCCCAAGAACCCGCGTTGCCGCTTCACGGGCAACCGCGAAAGCCTCAACAAGCAAGTCATCCAGCTTCTCCCCTTTATTTAAGCGCTCTTTGAATTCATCCGTCTTCGCCTGCAAAGCTTCATCGCTAAGCCCTTTCATTTCGGTTGCAAGCGCTTCGATATCATCCGCTTTCTTCTCAAAGCGGGCCAATCGCCGCTGACTTGAATCACCGACGATCTTCTTCAACAATCCCATCATTTATAAACGCACCTCTTTATGAACCCATAGTTCAATTCACTTTCCCATTTTATCAAGATTTGCCTCCTGATACAAGAAATCATCGGCTGTACCGACCACCTGCCCTTCCCAATTCATACAAGCAAATAAGGCGCGCAAAAGCAATGCGGCCATTTCATCAAGAGAGGCAAAGAAAAAGCACGGCCCATTCAAGCCGTGCCCAATGAATCTATATCACCCTTAAGCCTCAGGTTCGATCAGTCCATACCGACCGTCCTTGCGGCGGTAAACAACATTTGTGGAACCGCTTTCCGCATCGGAAAAGACGAAAAAAGCGTGGCCAAGCATGTCCATTTGCAAGATAGCCTCTTCCACATCCATCGGCTTCAGATTAAATCGTTTCGTTCGAACAACTTCAATATCCTCCTCATCGTCATAATCATAGGCGGACGATCCATTCACTATCTCATTGCGAAACATTGTCCGCGTCGTCCCTGATTGACGAAACTTTCTGTTAACTTTTGTTTTATGTTTGCGAATTTGCCTCTCCAGCTTTTCTACCACAAGGTCAATAGAGGCATACATATCGGGATTCACCTCTTCTGCGCGAAGCAAAAGCCCCGACATTGGAATGGTAATCTCGATGATCTGATCACTGTTGTGAACTTCCATGTTCACATGAACCTCAGAACTAGGTGGAGTGTCAAAAAACCTTTCCAGCTTTCGAACCTTCTTCTCGGTATACTCCCTTAATGCGGGAGTTACTTCAAGGTTTTCACCGCGGATGTTGAAATTCATGGTTGAACTCCTCCTTCATACTGTTGTACCTTATACAATTCTCTATTCCCCTTCGAAAACCCTTCATAAACCTCCTTAAAAAAAAGAAAAAATTCTTTCATTATAAAGTACGAATCAGAAAGGAGACTTATGACCGGGAACACGGATTTCAATGGAGAAACTCCACAGGGGCTCCCTTCCAACCGCTATAAAATAAATGAGAAAAGGCAACAAAAAAACGGCACCGCAAAAAAGCGATACCGTCAAAACAGTCAAAAACCCCCGCTGTAGAACGGGGGCATGATTGCTTTTCATTCAATTCCATCAGGGAATGTGAATTAAAGCTTAACAACATTTGCGGCTTGTGGGCCGCGTTGGCCTTCAACGATGTCAAATTCTACAGTTTGACCTTCGTCCAAGGTCTTAAAGCCTTCAGCTTCGATTGCCGAATAGTGAACGAATACATCGTCGCCGTCTTCGCGCTCAATGAATCCGTAGCCTTTTTCAGCGTTGAACCATTTTACTTTTCCTTGCATGTTTCTTTCACATTCCCTTCGTGTAATTCTGATTTGTGGAAATACCACACCCATACTATACTATCTCCAAATCGCAATGTCAAACCGTTTTCCCATGAATTCAACCTTAATGGCTCATATAAGGCTCAAGAGCAGTAATTTGTGAGGCCTTCCACCGCTGAAAGGCAGGAATAAGTGTTTGCTTCATATTATCCTCCGTGAAGCGGCCTCCTAGTTGCTCCACCTGTTGAATCACGCTTGAAAACCCGTCAATTCCCTTTAAAACCTGCTCGTCATCGGCAAAATAATTGCGAACCGACATCTGGATCTTTCCAAATTCAATGAAGCTCGAAATCATCTCGGCCAACGCGCGGTAGATTTCATACGGTTCCCTTTCAATACATGCGAAACCTTCCTCGGCCCTTTCCATAAGCCCGATGTATTGGCTTGCAATCTGATACGCCTTCTCATCTCCAACCGGCATTTTTTCATCCCCCTACTTTCGCTTATCCAGAAACATTCCGTCAGCGGCTCCGCCTTTATAAGGATTCGTGTACTTTTCACTCGTCGTCTTACGGCGCCGCAAATGATGAATATCCTCCCGGACCTCTTCAAAGATCTGACCGAGCATTCGTTGAATCGCTTCTTCCAATTCCGGAAACTCCTTGCTGAAATGGTTGGTTTCTTTTTCAGCAGGGAATTGAATTTCATCTATCCAATGCTGCCGTTCATCAAGAAGTTCCTGAATCTTGTCGATATATGAGTCGCGGTCCGTTTTCGGAAGGCCTTTCCGCAAATGTCCATACAATCGTTTCGTACAATCATATAGGCTTTCGACGGGATCCATTTAAGCATGACCGCCTTCACCGTATCTTTGCTTGCGATTGATCTGAATGACCTCTTTCCAGGTATCACGGAACTCCGTAACATACTCCTCGATTTCCTTTAATATCCTAAGATCACTATTCACATTAGCCTCAATCAGGCGTCGATGGATATAATCGTACATTTGCATCATTCCGTCAGCAACCTCGGCGTTTTTATCCAGGGTCACCATAAGTTCGCGAATAATATTTTGCGCCTTAACCAAATTTGTATTTTTCATTTCAAGATTTCTATCAGCAATGCCGGACTTGGCTAGCCGGATAAATTTCAAACACCCTTCATAAAGCATCAATGTCAGATCTCCGGGCGATGCGGTAGCCACCGATTGATTTTGATAAGCCTGATAAGGCTGATTCATACTCATCTTTTTCACCTTCCCCTTATTTGCCGGCAATAGAACTCATTATAAAGGCGGATTGTTGATTAGCGCGCTGAATCGCCTGTTCCATGGCAGTAAATTGCCGATAGTAACGATCCTCAATCTGGGATAAATGATTCTGAAAATCGTCAATTTGCTCACCGATGTCATCGAGGCGGCGCCCAAGGAAAAATTGCACTTCAGTCATGCCTGAATTCCCGGCCTTTTGCTCAATCCGTTCCATTGTATTTTCAAGCGTACTCTCCAATCGATCGGCAATTCCTTTCTTGCTGAAGTCATCGCTGTTGCTGGTAAAGAGCTCCATTACAGCATCAGGATCAGCGGCAATGGCTGCACGCAGCTTATCATCGTTCAAGACAAGCTTGCCGTGTTCCCTGTAGTCACTTGATACGGTAATCCCAATTTCCGCCAATTGGTTGTAATCCGGATTGCCCACTCCTTCAACCTCGCTGTAAATATCAATCCGCATCTGACCCAATCCACCTGATAAAATAGTGTCATTTGCGAGCAGGCCGCTCTTGGCCTTCTCCCTCCACAATTCCGCTTCATGCTCGCTGAATTCCTCCCGCTGGGCATCTGTCAACGGCTTGTAATCGCGATATCTTTCCTCATTCAGTTCACCATTGATCTTTTGAATCGTTTCGTTGTAAAGATCAACAAACGCTTTAACCTTATCGAAGATTTGGTCAGTGTCAGTGCTGATATTGACGGAAACTGACTCTCCTGAAGGAATCGCTGACTTCAGATGAAACGTCACACCGTTAATTGTAAAAGTGTTTGAATGACGAGTTGTCGCCAACCCGTTTATTGTGAAGCTTGCGTCAGTCCCGCCCGATTCCTGGGTTTCATCAAGCTTAAGATTAGTCGTCAGAAACGCCCCGCTGAATGTCATTTCTTCATTACCGCTCGCGGCTGTTCCCACGTTAAAATCTCCGGTTTCCGTCCGAGTAACTGATATTTCCTGCGTAGCTTTATCATAGAACATATTTACACCGGCTCCGGAATTGTTCACAACATCTAAGATATCATTCAATGATTTCGAACCGTCAAATGTAAACAGACCGGGTTGGTCAGACGGTGGATAGGCGTTGGCCTGCCCCGATTCATCATAAGTTGTGATCCCGAAAGAAATAGCATTGTAAGTGTAATCAGCGGAAACAACACTTCCTTCCGCTAACCCGCTTCCGAATGTCAATTCCCCGGTTTCCGTGTCCAAAAGCACCTTTTGGCCGCTTGCAGCGTCAAAACTTGATTTGTCGGTATAGACTGTATACGATGTTGTTACAGATCCGTCAGCCGAAGTCACAGTAATTGCCGGAGCAGGGGACGTACCGCTCGAACCGTCGTCTATCGCACCATGCGCCAAACTGAATGAAGTCTGGTCTTTGCCGGCTGTTATCGACTCCGTCGTTGCCTTCTTATCCCATGTAATGGCGTTATTGAACTTATCCTTCATCGACCAAAGGCTGGCTTCCGGATCAAATGAACTGTCAGTAATCGCAGACGTACTGTTGTTAGAAGCGGATGTCGCCAATGAAGCGCCGTTTGCGCCTCCCGAAATCGTATATGAAACATTCCCCGCCGATCCGTCAGCCGTTGCTGTCAGCCTCGATTCATCAGTGGACACCGCCTGTTTAGTCGAGAAACTGGATTGAAGCCCCAAGTCGAATACGCTGTTCCTTAAATCCAAAAGAAGCTTATTCATCTCACGATAATCATCCCGACGCCACTCCAGAATTTGTTGTTGCTGTTTCAAGTTGATAAGAGGAATTCGTTCCGCTTTCATGAGTTTGTCAATAATCTGCTCAGTGTTAATCCCGCTGGCCAAGCCCGTTACCCGCAATAGATCTGACATAAGTCACTCACCCCTTGCTTTCTCACGTTAAGGTTTCTGTTACATATATCGGCTCAATTTCAAATTTGTTAAATCCGTTTGGCAAGGAGTTTCATGGAGAGAAATGATAACTGAATGAAGAGGCCTCTCTTACATGGGAATTCCCTTTTAAATACTTCAACATCTTCTCCTGGTTCTTCTTCATCTCCCGAAGTTCCTCTGCGACCGCTTCCTGGGCTTTTCTTAGCTCGTTGATTTCCGCGGCGTTGACCGCCTCTGCTTCAAGAATTGCGTAGAGAAACGACTTCATTTCATTCACACCGATCACCTCATAAGGGAACATTTGTTTCCAACTATTATATGAAAAGGCTCCCCCTTTGGCAAGCCTTAGGAAATGAAAAAACCTCTAGGAGTCAGAGGTTCGTCGCATTTGCCGATTGAATTTCTCAAGAAGTTCCGCCGATGCGCCGGCGGCTTTGCTGTTTTCTTCCTGAATGGCCATATGAATTTCCTTCCGATGAATTTCAATATTCTTCGGGGCGTGGATGCCGAGTTTAACCTGGTCTCCGCTAATTTCCAGCACCTTAAGCTCTATATCGTCACCAATTTGAATCGATTGCTGCGATTTCCGGGTCAAGATCAACATAGCCTAACCCTCCCGTTCCAATTGAGAAGGCTGGATGATCAGCAAATGGCTTGTTCCGTAAGGCGAATCGTCCAGAACAAGTTGCTTACCCTTTTGTTTCCGATGATTGATAATGATTGGAGCCTGAAGATTGGCCGTGGTTTGCTCAAACGGATCCTTTAAGGTCAGAACCGCATAGACGGCAGCCTCTTCTCCGCTTTCAATTTCCAATTGCTCTGCAGCTGAATCAGCAAGCGTGAAGTCATAATCCTTGTAAAACAAAAATGGATCCGCGGCAACAAAAGCAAGTGAAGGCGAATCAACGGATTGTAAAATAAAAAAAGGAGTGCCTTCCGCAAATGGAGAAATGACAAAGCGTTTCTCATCCGAGAACCCCGGCAAGCCGTACTCGAAGCGAATAATCTCACTGTCGGCAATCTCAATAGAACCTTGGTATTTTGTGTTGATCTTCATGTTATTCCACCACCCATATAATCAAATTCGCATTGGCGTATCTGCGCCCAAATTTTCACGAAGTCCGGCCTGCCCGGGTGCCCCAAAAAGCAAATGGCCTCTTAGAAATGACGCTTTTTGTAGGGTATTGAGACGTTGTCGCCGGACAAGGCGTTCTTAGTATGAGTTCCTCATGCTCAGAATTCTGCTGGACAAGGTCAAATATTTTCATCATAACGCAACCCGACAACTTTGATATTCAGATTCGCCTGTTGCCTTATAAAGCCGGATACTGAACCCGGTACGTATGTAAACTCGGGCGGACGCGGTGTAACATGAATCTGGGGCCGGTGAGTCTGCCATTGAATCCGGACATCAGCCGGCTGATAATGAAATTTCACACTGAACGGAGACCTCGGCATCCAGCCAATATTAAACCGAAGCGGCGGATCTGAACTGTTGATTCGTGCAAGCTCAGCAATCGGGTGGCCGCCGTTTTCAATCTTCATCAACCGGTCACCTTGCTGCGCGCGGCGGGTTATCCCCTTCATGACAGCTTCATGCCCACGTCTGGAGAAGTCCTCGATCAATTGATAGACTGACTTTAAATTCGCTTCGGCAAATGCCTTGGACTGATTAATATCAAGCTTCCCCGGGATCGTTCGTATGAACATTTCCGCCTTCGGCTGCCGAATGGTCATTTCAGCATGTTGTTGATTGATCAGATGTTTCGCGTTATGAGTTCGAAGCCCGATCTTCCCGTACGTAGCATTCATTCGCAAATGCGCCATTCTCATGACCAATCACCCGCTATCGAAGAAAATCCATTAACGTCGGTTGCATAATCCTTGCCCCGGTTGCCAATGCGGCCCTGTGAACACTTTCCTGAATCTTTAAATTCATAATCACTTTCTCTAAATCGACATCCTCGTTATCTGATAAGATTTGGGAGGCAATCACCTTCTGGCTGCCCAACCGTTTTTCGACCATTTCCACACGATCATAACGTGCTCCCAATTCCGCCCGTTCAGACACAATATTATCCAATTGGGCTTTAATATCGGAAAGATAACCGCCTATGGTCTCCGGCGAAGCACCGTTCTTGAGATCCCCCTGCAGGTCCGTCAATCCCTGAAAAAGTTCTGAAGTGAAGACTTCCGTGGGATTAACATTGACGCGGACTTCAATTCCATCGTTCACTTCGATTGTAACCGCATCGCTGTTCCCCGATACCCTGATCCCAGCGGAAAGGTCAACCGGTTTGGCCTTTGTTTCCGTTCCATTGACCGTTACTGTTGTGCCCTTCGTATCCGTGCCATTGAAAATATACTTCCCGGCCACCCTCGTGTTGGCAATGGAAGCCATTTGCTTCTTCAATTGCCCGATTTCCGTGGCGACGTCTTCCCTTTGGCTTGCATCGTACGTACCGTTGCTTGCCTGGACGGTAAGCTCATAAACTCGTTGCATCACCGAAGTAGCTTCCTTCAATGCATCTTCAGAGCTGTCCATCCACTTGTAAGCTGTTGAGAGGTTCCGCTGGTATTGTTCAACATGGCTTAAATTCGTGCGATATTCCATTCCCAGCGTAGCCACAACAGGATCATCCGAAGGACGGGTGATCTTCTTCCCTGTCGCCAATTGATTCTGGTATTTCGCAAGCCGTTGATAGCTGTCACTTAAATTTCTGAGAAAACTAGTTGTCAGCATGCTCTGCGTAACACGCATTTTCACTCACCACCTTATCGTCCTACAAGTCCCATCTGGTTAATGATCCGATTCAAGGTTTCATCGACTACGGTCACCATTCGGCCCGCTGCATTGTAAGCATGCTGAAACTTAATTAGGTTCACCATCTCCTCATCGATGGAAACACCGCTTACGGATTGACGCCGTTTCTCGGCGGACTGCCTCAGGATCAAAGAACTTTCTGAGAGCCTGTCCGCTTCCTGGGCTTCAACCGCCATTGAGCCGATTACGCTTTCGTAATAATTCTTATAATCTTTCACTGTTGTGTTGACGCCGTCCAATTCAATCGAACCAGTAATGACATCTGCGAGATCGATAGCATTGCCGCCGTCTCCTGCACTGCCGTCGTTGGAAGCGGCGATATGGTCAAGCTCGTCATCATCCAGAACCACCTTGACACTCTGGGCGACCCTTTGCTCACCGCCGTTTGTTTGAATCTCAAAGAATTGATAGCCGGTTTCCCCGTTAAGGCCGTAGCCACTCTCCTGAACGCTGTTAAATGCCGCGACGAAATCACTGGCCATCGTATCCAGATGATCCAACATTTCTGGATAATCCGTGTTGTTGGCTTCTTTCAAGCCCTGCAATTTCCCGGAGACTGACCCGTTAATCACCTTATCATTCAGGGTGAATGTCGCAGAACCGTCATCTTGAGCAAAAGCGACCTCGAGATGATGAGCCCTCAGGTTCTTCCCGTCAACAAGCGTTATTTTCTCTCCTGTATCGGAAACAATCTTAATCGTATAGCGGCCTTCTGCAATATCCAGAGCTTCACCACCGCTGTCCACAGGAGTCACTTCCACGTTTACAAGATTCGAAAGCTTATCGACTAACAGGTCACGCTTGTCGTACAGGTCATTGGCCAAATATCCGTGTGGTTCAACCTGGCTGATCTGTTGATTCAGGCTGTTAATTTGATCGGCCAGGGCATTAACTTCCTTCACCGATACCTCAAGCTGGTTTTGGATATCTCCCCTTACCTGTTCAAGGGAATTCGAGAGATAACGAAACGTGTTCGCCAGAGCAATCCCGCGTTGGCGGACTGTCGCCCGGGTTCCGCTGTTTTCCGGATTGTTCGATAAATCTTCGAGTGATTCCCAGAAGCGGGTAAAGGCTTTTGACAACCCGTTGGCGGACGGTTCTTTCAGGATATTTTCCATTTTCGACAACGCCTGGCTGCGAGCTCCCCAATAGCCGTATTTTGTATTTTCACCGCGATACTGTATGTCCAGAAAGTCCCTCCGGATACGCTGGACTGTGCCGGCTTCCACGCCTGTTCCCATTTGGCCGGCCGTGACCGGATTATTAAATCCCGGAGTTGCATAAGGTAACGTCGTGCTGAAATTCACCCTTTGCCTGGAATAGCCGGGTGTGTTGGCATTGGCAATATTATGGGCTGTTGTCTGCAAGGCTGCCTGCTGGGCAAACAAAGCTCTTCTTGCAGTTTCCAAGCTTGCAAATGTCGAACGCATACGTGGTAACCTCTCTTTCTATGCTTGCGAATCGAACAATGATCTCCCCCGCTGTCCGGGAGACTTTGTTTGATCAGGATGTTGGTAATTTGCAGGTTCCTTGGCAGGTTGAAACAAATCAAGCGACATATCTACAAACTGCAGGGATTGCTCGATTAGTTCCTGATTCAAGGCGTTTTGCTGTTTCAACTGAACGATTTCATCCATCAGCTGATTTTGAACCTCCAGCAATTCCCGCTCCTCCTCAGGAGCAGTAAATTTCAACAACTGTGACATTGTAACGTCCTCACCGATGACCCCCTTCTCAGCCAGGAACTCATCTACCCTTTGAATCCGCGCCTCTTCCAGTTTCTTCAGTTTCGCCGCTGCAGCCTCTTCTTTTTTCATCAAGGCTTCCAGGCCCTTGATGTCGCCTTCTTTCAAGACCCGGGTCTTTTCCTTAGCGTGTGCATTGAGCGTCCTGTGAACGGAAACGAGCGCTTCCATCGTCTCAATCAACGGTTCCGCTGACAATGTCATCATTCCTCCTTTTACAGCAAGCGGTTCTTGTCCAAGCAATCTAACCGGCCCATTGGCCGATTATAGTCTTCCGCTTTCCATGACTTCCGCATTTTTTCAACTGCGGCCTTTCCAGAATTCGTAGAACTTCTCAGCTGTTTTCTGTGGATCCACCTTATATTGGCCGGCATCAACTTTCGCTTTGATCTCGTCGATCTTTGCCTGGCGCTCGTCGGTTATATGCGACTTTTGCAGCAACTGCTTTGCTTCGGGTGAGATTTCAATCTGGTCGCGCCGGGCAGCTCCTTGATTCAGCCGGGCCATTTCCTGCGCCTTTTTATAAGGATGAATATTCGAATGGTTCACACCGTTGATTTTCATAATTTCACCTCAACCTTTTTCCTTCTATATAAATATCGTCATTCCTCTCGAAAAGTTTAACTAAATTCAGCAAGAGTCTGATACAGAAAATGAGACTAAGAATACTGCCGACTCTGGAATAGACCCGAGCAAGAACGTTCGATAAAAATCCGGATGTCATAACGCCAGGCGTCATTGATTCATCTGAGGATTACTCGGAAAAATAGGTTTTCACCGAACGGCTTTCCTGCTTTCGGCGCTCGAACTCCTGCTCACGGTTATAGTGCTCCAGGCTCTCCTTAAGTTCTCCCCGGCATTCTCCGCATAATTTCCCCTTGCGAATAGGATTCCCGCAAGCCTCACACGGATAACGCAAATTTGGAAAATCCGCCAAACGCAGCCGCCCTTCTTTTATAAAACGGGTAATGGCTTTCTCCGGTACTTTTGTCGCCTCGCAAATCTCCATCATGGTAGCGCTCCGATTCTTCTGTTCGCGAATAAAGACGTAGACTGTTTCAAACATTTCTTCTTCCTTCTTGTAACAGGAGTTGCAAATCAGTCGAACGCTTTTGACAAATAATTGTCCGCAGTTCGGACAATTGGCCAACTGGCTCATTCCTTTCCTCTCCTTTGCATCACATTCCACTTTTACTATCGGCAATCCTGAAGAAATGTTAACATAGCTTCCGGATTTAACCCCGGGCTATTGTCATGGAACAAACTGAAGCCGCCCCGCTTTCCAGCAGAACAATGGCCGCTCTTCTCACAGTAGCACCTGTCGTATAAATATCGTCGACGAGCAAAACATCTTTATCCTGGATAATACAGGATTCCCCGGTATACTGAAAAATCGGCAAATCCAGCTTCAGCCTTTCCGCTCTCGATTTCTTGCTCTGTTTCTGTTCATGAACCGTCCTCTCAAGCCCTTCACAAATCGGCCCAGGCAGCATCCGGGCCAATTCGGCAGCCTGATTGAATCCCCGTTCATACAACCGTTCCGGACTAAGAGGGATTGGCACAATAAGGGTACCCTGGAACTCCTTCTGGTAGAGCTTGACCCAATTATCCTCAAATCCTTCGGCCACCGCGGCATCCCCCCGAAACTTGAAAAGTGCAACAATCTCTTTCAAGAAGTCGTTATAAACATACAAAGAACGGTTCTTTGCCAACAAACCGCTCCATTCCCCTTCTTCCCAACGGATACAGTCATAGCACAAATCTCCCTGGCGATACGCAGCCTCCAAATCGAGAAAAGATCGGCCGCAAACCCGGCACAGCGGCTCACGTAAATCTTCCAGCCCTTCACGGCAGTCCCCGCACAACACTTCCGGCTGAGAAAGGCCGAACACTTCTTTCCAACTGACGCTTTCCTTGATTTCCCCATCACACCACAAACAATAAGCGACCATTCAAAAATCACATCCTTTCCCGCGGAAAAGCTTCACGATTCATCGCTTGAATATGCCTGCGGGCCTCAAGCATCGCTTTCGTCCTGCCATAATGAAAAAACAAGACATTTCCGCCCGGAGCGGAGGAACTTCGACCGACCCGTCCCGCCATTTGTACCAGCGCCTGTTCAGTAAACACTTTATCATCAGCACCCAAAACGGCTACGTCAACATTTGGCACCGTCACACCCCGCTCAAGAATCGTGGTGGTTACAATAATCGGCACCTTCCCGCCCCGAAACTGTTGGACTTTTTCCCGCCGCTGTTCGTCCTCGGCATGAACCCCAATGATCCGTTCGTCTACCGTTTGAAGCCATTCGACGGCCTGCTTCATTACCTTGACCGACGGCACAAACAGAAAGGCCTGCCTCTCTTTGCAGCATTGTTCGACCGCCCACTTATATACGGCTTCCGGTTCCCTTCCTTTCTTTAATGATTCACGCCAATTCCCGCACCAACGAAAAACCGGAACAGGCAGTGGATGTCCGTGATAACGCCTCGGAATCCGCACGCCGGCAAGCTCTTCTTTTTCAAAACGCCTCTTTAATTTCCGATCAGGAGTCGCAGTCAGGTATACCACAGTCGCATCAGGTTTTCTCGCATGGTTTGCCGCATGGAGCAACATTTCATCAGTACTGAACGGGAAGGCGTCAACCTCATCGATGACAATAAAGTCAAACGCCTCTTTATAACGAAGCAGCTGATGGGTAGTCGACAAAACAAGCTGTCCTTGTTTGCCACGGTCCTCACTTCCGCCATATAATACGATCATCTCTGTCTGAGAGAAAGCCTCCTGAAACCGAGGCGCCAATTCCAAAATCACATCGGTTCTGGGTGAAGCTATACAGATACGCAAGCCTTTTTGTAAAGCTCTTTCGATCGCCTGAAAAAGCACCTCTGTCTTGCCGGCCCCGCAAACAGCCCAAATCAGCAACTCCTCCCCTTTGCCAACCGCAGAGACAAGCCTGTCAGAAGCTTTAAGCTGAGAAGCAGAAAGTTCACCTCCCCAGGCCAGGGGACGATCTTGATCAGAATCAAGCGCCTCAGGGCCACACCAACAAACAAGCGGTGTACACATACTGACACGACCCATCATAATGCACTCCCGGCAGTAAATACATATCTCCCCGCAACGTGAACAAGGAAACGACCCAAACCTCCGTTGGACATGGTTGCCGCAACGATGACAAGCATACTGCCCGTTTTCACTGATAATGCCTGCTGAATAAGCCGCATAACCGTGTAGATAATGTTCATGGATCAATTCTAAGGAAAAAGGAAGTTCATCAAGCAGAAGTTGTTTGCCTTGAAGAAAATGTTGCAAAGGTTTGGAGAAGGAATAAGCTGGATCGAGCGGCGGTAATGGGAGAGTTTCGGTAAACCTGCCGATAGGAGCGGCCGAACCCTCGGTGGAAAGGGACTCGGGGATCAAGAACGGACGCCCGTTAGAATGATGCAATATAAATTTCATGAGGAACCTCCGGAATGGATTGATTTTCGAGGAAAAAGGACGAAAAATAAATCGAGGTTGCTGCCCGAAATTTGCGGGGAAGATCAAGTTTGGTGCAATCACAGATAAAAAAAAGAAAAAAGGCGAGCCACAAGAACTCGCCTGCCGGAAGCCGCCCCTTGAT
>DASVCO010000113.1:0-5658 GCA_036381575.1 Caryophanales bacterium | reverse complement strand
TCGGCAAGATTCAGGCGGGAATGGCACTTATCGAGGGGGCCTCGGACAAATTATCCAATTTAGTGTTCGGACCGATAAACCTTACCGGTTCCCGACCATGTTCGATCGTCTAAATTATCCTGCGAGCGGTCTCGATGGAGGTGGATTTGGAGCAAAGGCAGAGGTTCTTCTTAATAATGAGATCCCGCTTGAACCGAAACGGATGTACACCTTAAATCCGGAAGACACGGTTACTTTGAAACTTCCGGGCGCCGGAGGGTACGGTGATCCTGTGAAACGTGAACCGAAACGGGTGCTCGATGATGTTCTGAACGGCTATATTTCGCAGGAGGCCGCCCGAAAAGAATACGGTGTTGTTGTCGAATTCACATCAAACGGATGGGAAATCGTAGAAGATGAAACAGAGTCTGGTGTTGATGAAGGATGACAAATGTTGAGGTATTGAAAAATTTACAGGGACAATCTGACGAGGATCACCGGCCTTCGGACTGGGTCCCGATCATGTATCCGTGCTGGTTTGTAGAGGCCAGGGTTTTTCTGAAAAGAGGTAAAAACAAAACCGAGGAATATGAAAAGAGCGCTATCATATGTGGAAGGACCAGAAAGTTTTTCTTGGCGGACAAGTCGAAATTTTCAACCGAGTTTAAGGGATTTGATAAGTTCTCATTGTTGGACCGTCTCGTAACAGTCGAACAAGCGGAGGAACTGATGGGTACGCAGTTGGGCCAACTCGAAAAATCGAGGAACCGAACTTGGATCAAACCTGAGATCGAAATAAAGAAATCTCGAACCGTATATAAAATTTTTTGGTATGATCCATTGTTGGCCCGTTTGATTGACAGCCTTACCGGGGAAAAAGTCAAAAATTAAAAGAAAGGTCCACCTTGAAGTGGTTTTGTTAAATAACACGAGGAGGGAGGTGAGATTTATGGTTTCTTTCGGGTCTTTGCTTGTTATTTTCGTACCGCCTATTCTGACGATGATTTATGTTTTCTGGTATTACTTCAGGAATGAGGGAGAGGACGCCGACGAAGCGATTTCGGTTGATAGGAATCATTGAACGGATGAAATAAATGAAAACATGAAGGGGTGTTAATATGACCACTGAGATCATTGCCACGCTTGTTTATATGATTGTTCTGATCGTTATAGGGATTTGGGGTTACTACAAAGCGAGAAATTCTTTGGAAGGTTTTCTTCTCGGAGGCCGGACAGTCGGGCCGCTCGTTATTGCACTCACTTTGCAAGCTACAGCTATGAGCGCATACATTTTTCAGGCGATTCCTGGTGTTGCTTATACGGGAGGCCTAAGCAGTATATGGTATCCATTTTCAAGTTTTTTCGGAGCCATTCTCGCATTCCTGCTTTTGGCGAAACGGCTGCGCAAGTTTACGGGTATGTCGAATTCGCTTACCTTTACGGATTTCCTTTCTTTTCGTTATTATGACGGGAATCGAGGTATCGTTCGTGTTATCGCTGTTATCATTACAGTTATTTTCTCGCTGGCGTATGTGGGCGCGCAATTTGTTGCGACCGGAACTATGTTTCATTATTTCTTCGGCCTTGATGTTAGAACAGGGATTATCATCGGAGCAGTGGTTGTATTTGTGTATACGTTGGCTGGTGGATTTTTCAGTGTCATCTGGACGGAATTTTTCCAGGGCGCGATTATGTTTTTTGTCCTGCTTATCGTTCCGATTTTGGGATTCATCAATCTCGGCGGTGTCGATGCTACAATTACCAATCTCGCCCAACAGGATCCGGCTCTCATCAAAACGCCATTTCATTTTATTAGCTGGCTTGGCATCATGTTTATCGGTATCGCCTATATTGGACAACCTCAACTGGCGGTAAGGTACATGGCCATGAAGAATACGAACAGGGTTTATAAAGTGACCCTGCTGACAATCGGAATTTGGGCTGTTATTTCCTTGTATGGAGCTTTTGTAACAGGTTTACAGGCACGTGTTACGCACCCCGGTCTTGATAATGCAGAATTGTCGTTTTTTGTTATCGTTAATGAGACACATCCCCATTTTATTACCGGAAATGTCATAGCGGCTGTACTTGCTGCGATCATGTCGACCGCTGCTTCGTTGCTTTTGTTGGGTGCATCGGGAATTTCGGAGGATATTTATCATAAGTTTATGAATAAAAACGCGTCACAGTCAAAACTCATTAACATCACTCGTTTATACATTCTGGTAATTTCGGTTTTCGCGGTTTTCTTTGCCGTCTTTTCGCAAAAAGTTATTCTTACCCTCGTGCTTTTTGCTTTCGCGGGGTTATCGGGAGCCTTCGCGGCGCCTTTGATATTGGGGCTTTTTTGGAAACGTGCGACAAAAGAGGGGGCTATTGTAGGAATGTTGTCCGGAATGGCAACCGTTATTTTTTGGCATTATGCCGGGTTGGGTTCGTTTATTTATGAAGTTATACCAGCATGGATTGTCAGTTTTGTCCTGATGTGGATTGTAAGCCTAAGCACGTCCAAACCGCCTGAAAAGATCGAAAAAATGATAGATAAAAGTAAACCAAAACGCTTTAAGCCGACCCGTACAAAGCCCAATCTAGAACCGACAAACTTTTCGGAAGCCAAACGAGCTTTGAGCGAACTTGATTTGGAAGGAAAGTAGCCGGGTTGGAGGAATTCGGCCGCATTAAAGATTTACAAGGGGAGGAAGTGTAAAGATGGGAGAAACCCAGGGAAAGACAACGGCACAGAAGATTATTGAAACTCTTTATGATCAAGGGGTACGTCATGTGTTTGGGATACCGGGTGTGCATAACATCGAATTATATGAGGCCCTGGCGGGGCAAGATGAGGTGAAATCCATTGTTGCCCGGCATGAGCAAGGAGCCGCTTTTATGGCGGATGGCTATGCCCGTGTCAGTGGGAAAGTGGGAGTGGCATTCGTTATTACCGGCCCCGGTCTTACCAATGCTTATACCGGGATAGCGGAAGCTTATTGGGATTCAAGCCCGATCGCTGTGTTTGCGACAGAAATTCAAGTCCCCTTTATCGGGCAACAGAAAGGATTTATTCACGAACTTCCGGATCAAAAGGGGATTATAGAAGGCGTTGTGAAACGGGCAATCCGAATTACGGAACCCGAACAGGTGGAGGGATTAACCAGGGAGGCATTGGACAGTGCCATTTCAGGAAGGCAACGCCCTGTTTATATTGAAACTCCCCTAGACGTCCTCCCTGCCTTGATCAATGATCAAGACGTTTTTTCCGGTTCCAAGTCCGGGCCGGATGAATTGTCGGGAGCCGAGTCAAAAGATGTGAAGCGTGCAGTATCTTTACTGCAACAGGGAAAGCGACCCGTAATTTATGTAGGCGGCGGTATTAAGACCGAGGTAGAATGTCAGACGCTAATTCATTTAGCGGAACAGTTGGGTGCTCCCGTGGTAACCACTGTCAAAGGGAAGGGGGGCGTTCCATATGATCATCCACTGTTCGCCGGTGTAAGTTGGGCAAAAGAAATTATGGAATCCGATTTGTTAAAAAACGCGGATGTTTTGCTTGCGGTCGGTACCCGTTTATCTGCTCGGCTTAAATACGGGGGATATGGGGATTTCAGCCTTCCCGAAAGGCTGATTCACATTGATGTGGATTCAAATGTCATCAATCAAAATTTCCCTACCGAATTAGGGATTTGTGCCGATGCTGTGAAAACCATGGACGCTATTTCACAACAGATTGAGGTTGATGAAGGAACTCGGAATGAGGGATTCAAACGAGCCGAATTTGCCAAAACGCAAGTGAACGCTTCGTGATTGGAAAAAGCCCCTACAATCGGCCGGACCTTGATGAAATTACGTGAGTCATTGCCGCGTGAAACAATTATTGCCGGGGACAACGCGCTAATTGGTATTTGGGCTGCCCGGTATTTCCCGATCTACCATCCGAGGACCTACCTTTTCCCGATGGGATACGGGACTCTTGGTTTCGCGGTGCCTGCCGCAATTGGTGCGCGAATCGCGAAGCCTGATCGACCTGTAGTGGCGTTGGTGGGTGATGGCGGCTTTCTTTTTTCAGCACAGGAATTGGCGGCAGCTGTTCAAAACCATCTTGACCTGACCGTGATAATTGTCAATGATAACAGATATGGTTCTGTTCATTATAATCAAAGGAAAAAATTTGACAGGGTTATCGCTTCCGAATTGGAAAATCCTGATTTTGAACTATTTGCCCGTTCTTTCGGTTGCAACTACTCTTTTATTGACGAACCTTTGGCTTTGGGTGAATTGGTAGAGCGTAAGATTCATCAAAAGGGAGTCAACATTATTGAAGTGGATGGAAGTTTTATGAACTGGTATTAAATAAATGTCAAGACATGATGGAGTTACCCCTCGTTAAGGAGATGCAGTAATGGCTAATGAAATTGATATTAAATTAGGCATGGTAAGAAAGTCGAAACCCGATCCTGATCGGCTCGGTTTCGGAAAATATTTTAGCGATCATATGTTTATCATGGATTACGAGGCGGAAAAAGGATGGTATCATCCGAGAATTGTCCCTTATCAACCTATTACCCTTGACCCGTCCGCCAGGGTGCTCCACTACGGACAGGCCGTGTTCGAGGGTTTGAAAGCTTATCGAACAAAGGAAGGCCGTGCACTCTTATTCAGGCCGGAAAAAAATATGAGGAGACTCAATCTTTCAAACGAAAGATTATGTATCCCCCCATTGGATGAAGGATTTCTGATTGAAGCCTTGAAACAATTGATTGCGATCGATAAGGATTGGATTCCATCGGCAGATGGAACATCGCTTTACATTCGTCCGTTTATCATCTCAACGGACTCTGTTATAGGTGCTTCAGCAGCGAACCAATACCGATTCATGATTATCCTGTCCCCGGTGGGTTCTTATTACAAGGAGGGCATGCATCCGATAAGGATCCATGTGGAAAGCAAATATGTTCGCGCCGTAGATGGTGGAATAGGGGCGGCGAAAACAGCGGGGAATTACGCCTCCGCGCTTAAGGCTCAGAAAAAGGCACAAGACAACGGATACGCTCAGGTGCTGTGGTTGGATGGGATTGAACGGAAATACGTAGAAGAAGTCGGAAATATGAATGTCTTCTTTAAGCTCAATGGTGAAGTTGTGACACCGTTGCTTAACGGAAGTATATTGGCCGGAATTACTCGTGATTCCGTCATTCATCTGTTGAGAGACATGAATGTTCCTGTTACGGAAAGAAAGATTTCCATTGAGGAACTGTATAAAGCCCATGCAGATGGAACGTTTGAAGAGGCATTCGGTGCGGGTACCGCTGCTGTTATCTCACCTATCGGCGAATTGAATTGGCGGAATGAAAAGATCCAAATCAACAATGGAAAGACCGGAAAATTAGCCAAAAGGTTATACGATACGTTGACAGGGATTCAACAAGGTCATTCAAACGATCCATACGGATGGACGGTTGAGGTGAAACCTGACGATGACCGATCCTGATTAAATTACAAGATTGGAGATGCCTACCTTAAAGGGGAATAAATATAGTGGAGTGGCATTATGCATACAGATTTATTTAACAAATCATTAACTTACGCACCATTGGGAGAACAGGTGGTTTTAGTCCAATTTGAAAATACCTTGTCTACCCGGGTCAATCAACAGGTTCAATCTTTTGGTTACGTTATCGAGCA
>DASVCO010000112.1:0-11851 GCA_036381575.1 Caryophanales bacterium | reverse complement strand
ATCTCGGCATGATCGAAAAGCCAGAGGTATTGCCATATCTCTACAGGGCGCTGAAGGATAAATCAGTAACGGTTCGCCGTACAGCAGGGGATTGTCTTTCGGATCTCGGCCATACGGATGCGATCGGGCCGATGACAGAGGCATTGAAAGATTCGAGCCGGATTGTACGCTGGCGCGCAGCCATGTTCTTGTACGAGGTGGGGGATGAATCAGCTGTACCCGCATTGCGTGAAGCCCAGGACGATTCAGAATTTGAAGTAGCCTTGCAAGTGAAGATGGCGCTTGAACGGATTGAAAAAGGGAAATCGGCCGAAGGATCGGTGTGGAAACAAATGACTGACAGCCTGTTGCAATCCGAATAGTTGAGTAGTCCGCCTTCGAAGTGTTATTTTTAAAAAAGAATGGAGGGATAATAACATGGCTAATGCCTATGAAGAGTATATGAAACAAATTGTTCAACCTATGAGAGACGAGTTGACAAACGCGGATTTCAAGGAATTGCTGACCCCGGAGGAAGTTGATTCTTTCATTGAAAATGCGGAAGGCACTTCGCTCGTTTTTGTGAACTCGGTTTGCGGTTGTGCAGCGGGACTTGCCCGTCCAGCTGTCAGGGAATCTCTCAAGAATGACTTGAAGCCTGAACAATTAGTGACAGTTTTTGCTGGACAGGATAAAGAGGCGACGGCGCAAATGAGGAATTATTTCGAAGGATATGAGCCCTCTTCTCCGTCAATGGCACTCTTGAAGGATAAGAAGGTTGTTCATTTTATTCCACGTGAAGAGATTGAATACCACCAGCCTGAAGATATTGTGGCGAACCTCGTTGGTGCATACGACAAATATTGCCGCTAATGAGTATCGTAAAAAAAGACGGGGAACGACATACACCCCCAATTGTTAGGCGTATCTAACGATTGGAGGTGTTTTTTTATGTGAAACGGCAGCTTCTGAAAAAAATAGCAAATCCCTATTACGGCGAGTCGAAGAACGCGATACCTTTTGAGCATAAAGGACGTCTAATAATTGAAAGGAAAGGGGGGCATGAAAAATTGGAAGATGAGACTTTGATTTCATCAGCGCTCGAGGGGAATGATGATGCTTTTCGAATGTTGCATGAACGGTATTTTACACAGGTTTTTCGCTATGCATACAGTCAAACAAGTGATTTTCACCGAGCCGAGGAACTGACCCAGGATATTTTTGTGAAAGTCGCCAGAAATCTTCCCCGTTTTAAAAGAAAGTCCAGTTTTCGGACCTGGTTATTTTCAATCGGTTATCACGCCGCCATAGATGAACGGAGGAAATGGAAAAGAAAACAAAATCGTGCCTTCTTTGAGGAAAGACCCTTCGGTTTTGAAGATTCAATTTTTCCTTCAGCCGAAGATGAGATGATGCAGCTTCATTTACGGCAAGATGTCAGTGCCGGGTTAGAGAAGCTTCCTTTTCATTATCGCACGGTGTTGCATTTGCGGTTTCTGGAGGAATTGTCGATAGCGGAAACGGCCAAGGTGATGTCGAAAACACCGGCAGCTGTAAAAGCTTTGCAAAGAAGGGCGATGAATCTAATGAAAGATGTTATGGGAAAGGAGGAGGATCCGGATGAGGCGTAAATCAGCCGATGAAGCGAAAGAGGAAGAAAGGGTGTCCGAATGGATGAAACAAATTCAGGTAACCCCTACGGAACAAGCCAGGGAAAAGAGTCTTCACAATAGCCTGGCCGTACTGAAAAAATCGCGGAAGCGGATGAGGAGAGGGGTATGGATGAAAAAGGGTTTGGGTGCCGGTTTGGCTATTGTAGCGGCAATGATTGCGTTGGTTCTTTTTCTTCCCCAACTGAATGGTGAGGATTCGCAAGACCTTGTTCCCAATCAAGGAGGACAGATCGAGAACGATCAACAAGGAAATCAAAACCAGAAACAAGATACTTCCAATCCGAGCCAAGAGACTGACCAAGCAGGCAAAGATCCGAAAACTAACCAGGTGGACAAAGATCAGAATACTGATAAGTCCAATAAAGATCAAAGTGTTGCACATTCTGGCGGGATCAGCGCTGCTGACTTTGCTCCTACTGAAAATATCGTCAAATATTTTGCCGGAGAAGGGTCGGAATACGCCCAATTCACGAAAGAAATTTACGCCGGGCAAAACAATTTGCTGGCAACTGTAGTTCACAGCGGAGCTGACCAGCTTGTTGTTTACCGCATCACGGATCAGCAAATTTCAATTGTTTACCGGCATACACCCTTCCAAGAAGAGCAATTGTCGAATCTTGAAAAATTAGCCGGCCAAGAACAGCAGGAAGAAGTGGTTCTGGCGCTTCCTTTGAAAAAGGGAAAGGAATTCGGGCAATGGAAAGTCCTCGAAACCAAAGCCACGGTGAATGTTCCATTTGGCCAGGTGGACAACGTGGTGGTTGTAGAGAGACAAGATGACAACGGAAATGTCACTTTGAAATATTGGGCAAAGAGCTATGGTGTGATCAAAACCGTAAACAAAATGAATACAGGGGATGGTAATTCGGTAACAGTAACATCTTCGCTTGAAAAAATAGAAAAAAGATAGTAGGAGAATGAAGATAACAAGTTATAACAGACTCCGATTGTTTGATATCCTTTAACAATCGGAGTCTGTATCTAATGGAAACATTTACTCCGGCACGATGCAGTTTTTTCTTCTATTGTATTGTTGTTTGACCTGTAGTGTGGTATCGTAATTTTAATATTTTCTTGCAAATCAAAAATGCGGGAGGCTTTTGAATGAGTGGAGAGACTAAAAACCAGACAAAAGAAAAAGATTTAAGACACAAAAGCAAAGTGATCAGTGAAGGGGAAAATCGTACGCCAAATCGTGCCATGCTACGGGCTGTCGGGTTCGAGGATGAAGATTTCAAAAAGCCGATGATCGGTGTTGCCACAACGTGGAGTGAAGTGACCCCTTGTAACATTCATCTTGATGAGTTGGCTCGCCGTGCGAAAGAAGGAGCAAAACAAGCCGGCGGATCTCCAATGATATTCAATACGATCACGGTATCGGATGGTATTTCCATGGGTACAGAAGGAATGAACTTTTCATTGCCGAGCCGGGAAGTCATTGCTGATTCGATAGAGACTGTTGTCGGTGCGGAAAATATGGATGCGTATGTAGCAATCGGCGCTTGTGATAAAAATCTCCCCGGTTGCATGATGGCTATCGGCCGGACCAACCTGCCCTCTGTTTTCGCCTATGGCGGAAGCATTCGTCCGGGCCACTTGAACGGAAAAGATCTCGATATCGTTTCTGCTTTTGAAGGTGTTGGCCAGTACAATAATGAAGCGATCAGCCGCGATGAATTGTATCAAATCGAATGCCACGCCTGTCCGGGTGCCGGGGCATGCGGCGGCATGTTTACGGCAAATACAATGTCCTCAGCCATTGAAGCCATGGGCATGAGCCTTCCGGGAAGTTCCTCCAATCCGGCAGAATCGGATGAAAAGGTGGACGATTGCAATAGAGCGGGACAGGCCGTATTGAACTTGTTGGAAAAAGATATTCGGCCAAAAGACATTATGACGAAAAAAGCTTTTGAAAATGCGATTACGATTGTGATGGCGCTTGGCGGTTCCACGAATGCCATGCTTCATTTACCGGCTATTGCTCATTCGGTTGGTGTTGATCTAGATTATGAAGACTTTGAAAGGGTACGCGCGCGCGTGCCTCATATTGCGGATTTAAGACCGAGCGGACGTTATGTGATGGAACATCTACATGAAGTGGGTGGTGTTCCTGCAGTCATGAAGTTGTTGCTTGAAGAAGGCCTGTTGCATGGGGACTGCTTGACAGTTACAGGGAAGACCATCGCGGAAAATTTGGCCGAGCTGCCTTCGTTAAGTGAGGGCCAGCAGGTCATCACACCATTTGATAAGCCGAAACATCCAACCGGCCCGCTTGTCATTTTGAAGGGGAATCTGGCCCCGGAAGGCGCGGTTGCGAAGATTTCGGGCTTGAAGGTTACGAAAATCACAGGTCCGGCGCGCGTATTTGATACAGAGGAAGAGGCGACTGAGGCGATCTTAAATAATAAAATTAAGGCGGGAGACGTTCTTGTCATTCGCTACGTTGGCCCGAAAGGCGGCCCGGGCATGCCGGAAATGTTGTCTGTTTCTTCTATCCTTGTCGGCAAAGGGCTTGGGGAAACAGTAGGCCTTCTTACGGACGGAAGATTTTCCGGTGGCACGCGCGGTTTGGTAGTAGGGCACGCCGCTCCGGAGGCTCAGGTCGGCGGTCCCATGGCGTTGCTTCAGGAAGGTGATGAAGTAACGATCGACAGTGAGAAGCATGAACTTTCATTTGCCGTAACCGATGAAGAATTGGAACGGCGTCGGGCAAACTGGCAGGAACCGGCACTTAAGAAGACTAGAGGCGTGCTCGGGAAGTACGCTAAACTCGTAACATCAGCTTCTAAAGGTGCCGTAACCGATTAACCAGAAGAAGGCTGGATAAAATTTAACCCTCCAGCCGATGCTATAGCTTTTTATGGGCGGAAATTTTTCCAAAATACCTTTACTTTTGACTGAATTTACTATATGCTTTAGAAGAATCAAACGGAGAAGGGGGTGTGTGTCATGGTCAATCGAGTTGATTTTCAAAACAAACAACATACGAATGTCAGCACACACATCCCGGGTGGTTCCTAGATTTAAGTTTTTGTAAAGTTTGTTTATTTGCGTATGAGCCATAGGTGTGCATTCACCTGTGGCTTTTTTGCGTTTCCAAAAGGAGTTGAAGGCATGGCAGAAATCAAAATCGTAGAGTATGAACCGAGCATGGCGGCGGCAGTCGCGGAAATGTGGACGGAAAGCCAGGACAATTGGGGCGGCGGAAGCGCTGTCACCACGAAGGAGGAAGTCCTGCAGCAGGAAGCGAATTCGAGTAACTTGAACCTTTATATCGCGTTGGAGGGTGACAAGGCAGTCGGTTATTGCGGATTAAGCGAGTATAAGGGTGATGAGGGCGCACTTTATATCCCGTTACTCAATGTAAGAAGCGATTATCATGGTAAAAAAATTGGCAAAAAGCTTGTGCTCGCTGCACTTGAGCGGACGATTGAACTGGGCTGGCCGCGACTCGACCTGTATACGTGGCCGGGTAACACGAAGGCTGTTCCACTGTATAAAAAATGCGGGTTTTTCTGGGAAGAGCACGATGAGTCCACTCACCTGATGAACTACATACCAACCGTGTTAGCCACCGAGGCTGTGAAGGGCTTTTTTGAAAAAGCGGATTGGTACAAGGACAGCACCCGCGAGATTGAAGTGAAGCCGGACGGCCGGAAAGAAAACGGCTTTGACTTCTTCGAATACAGCTGGGAGTCGAAAGACGGCGAGAAACTCAGGGTTGAATTCGAACGGAAAGGGCGGGGCATGCGCCTGATCGAAACGGATGATTATTTGATTTCCGCATCCGTGGAGAATTTAAAAAGGGTGAGCGGCGGAAGTTATCCGATTCGTTATGAGGTTGTGAACAAATCCGGTAAGCCTTTGAATGTTTCGTTTGAAGGACTTGACGATAAAAATATTATGTTTACCGGATTCTCACGTGAGCTTGAGGTAATAGACAAAGAGATGGTTGAAGGTACCTTTGAAGTGGGTCCTATTGATGAAGAGCAAAATTCATTCAAGACTCATCCGACGGTTATGACTCAATTGAAAATTAACGGGAAAGAAGCCTTGTTTAAGACAGGGATCATGCCGAAATATCCGGCTAATGTTTCTGTTGAAGTTCCGGGAACACAATCTTTTACCGGCGTTTTCTCGCAATTTTATTTTGAAATGGAGAACAATGTAAACGAAACAGCAACTTTTTCATTGACATTGCCGGAATCACGGTTTCTTCAGCTTGAGAAGCGTCATTTTCAGGTTGTACTAGCTGCCGGTGAGAAAGCCTCATTTCCGGTTTCCTATCATTTAAGCGATTTTGGTTTTTATGATCCTGAGGTTCATTTTAATGTAACGACGGAAAGTGGAGAGGACCTATCATTTTCGAAAAAGATTACCGCCGCCTTTAAAGGACTCGGCGCTCAGTTTTCCGGCGAAAGTGATGATTATTGGCATGTTTACAACGGACTTTACCACCTCTTGCTTGATAAAGATGACAACCTTCTGTTACCGGGGCGAAAAGTTCACGGGGAAGATTCCTCATTTTTCTTTTTCCCGAAGTTAGGGAAGCCATTTTCTGATGAATTCTCGCGAATCAAGCCGGAAGCGGTGGACTTCTTCGATGAAAATGGGGCAATGGGCTTGAAAGCCGCCTATCGTTCAAACGCTTTTAAAGGAATACGGATTATTGCCAACGCCAAGTTATATGCCGAGGGTCTTGTTGAGCACTGGTATGAAATCATCAACCTGTCCGAAAATGAAACGCCTTCTGATATTTGGCTGTACAATTGGATTTATCATGAATTGTATCGGCCCGCTTTTGCCTATGAGAATGAAATTGTCACTGTAGAAGATCCGAAAGAACTTTATTATGAGTATTGGGAAAGCTCGAAGCTCACAGAGAACTGGATTTTTTCACGTCATGATTATCATGATCCGAAAGGTATTTGTTGGTCTCCCGAGTATCAGGTGCGTTTTGAAAATTGGTTTCCGTTTTTTGAACACAACCTCGAGAAACTATCCGGTCATCAATCCGTGCGGACAGAACCCACATTTTTGTCGATTGGTGCATTCCATAACTGGCAAGATTTCAGGGCCTTTGCCAGGAAAAAGACGATTGTTGAACCAGAATCGGCGAAAAGAGAAGTATCCTTTACTGTAAATGACAAGAATCCAGTCATCAGGGATACAGTGAAAGCTGTTTTGAACGAAGCGAAGTCAACATATTTCAACGGGATGGTCACGTTGAAAACGGATGATGAGAAAAAGGAAGATCAATCATTTGCAACAGGTGATAAAAAGACAAAGGCTGAATTTGATATTCATTTGCCGAAAGATAAAGGATTACAATTACTGAAGGCACAAGCGAAATTAGAACCTCAAAGGGAGTTGGAACGGAATGCCCTCGTGTTGCGGCCAAGCCGGGAAGAGGTAACAACAGAAAAGGTTGAACGTGAAGGTATGTTCTCATATGAAGCAAGCAACGGAATGATAACCTTAAAAGCCGCTCCGGCATTTTTCCCGACCTTGTATTCTTTGCAGTATCAGGGAAATGAGTGGATGCATCATTCTTTTCCAAAGCCGACCGCCAGATCATGGTGGAATCCGTGGCCTGGAGGAATCGGTAATTATATTCGGGGATTGAATGCGAATTCGATTGCCAAGGAGACTCATTCTGCAAGATTTTCCGCTGTCAAAGACAATTTTGGCAACGAATGGTCAGGGATTTCGGTTGATACCGAAATCAAGGAACATGAAGATTACAAAGGCTTGCGCATCAACCGGCATTTCTTGATGTTGCCGGGTGTTCCCGTTGTTTGCCATACTTCGGAAATTGCACAGGAAACCAACCGTTATTTTGACGGAAAGCCCTGGACCACGAACGGCTTTCTGAATGCGGGTTGGGTCAAAACACAGAATGATAATGGCGAGTGGCAAACCTTTGTGACCCGAAAAGGGGAAATCGAATCCTATGTGAACCAGTCACTGGTCTATGGTTCAGATGATCGTTCGGAAAAATTGCAAATCGCTTCGGATTTTGATGCTATTCGTACAAGTTTTTATTTGAATAAAGAAGCCACTGCCCTCGTGTTGCAGCAAAAAGTTCATGCTGAGCATGGGGAAAGGATCTTTACAAAGCCGGTCTTTTTCGTACTGACGGAGGAAATCATCCCGGCGGAAGCTTTACACGATTTAACTAATTTGCGATTCGGGGGTCATCAGGAATGATTAGACCAGCTCAATTGAAGGATGCTGAAGCAATATGTGAAGTGCATAAGTCTGCTATTCGCGGACTGTGCTCTTCTCATTATCAGAAGGATGAAATAGAGGCATGGACTTCGATGCCTAAACCGGAAGCTTATCGTTCGGTAATTCCTGCTGGTAAGAAATTACTCCTTGTTGCTGAGCAAAACGATGAGATCGTTGGATTTGGACAGGTAGATTTCAGAAATCAAGAGATTGAAGCTGTTTATGTGAGTCCGGATGTTACGGGTTCTGGCGTGGGAAAGAAATTGTTAACTGAATTAGAGGATGCCTCAAGAAAGGAAGGCTTGAAAACACTGAGATTATCCGCCTCTTTAAATGCTTGCGGTTTTTATAAAAAAGCCGGGTATCGCAAACTTGACAATACGAAACATACATTGCGAAGCGGGATTCAGATCGGTTGTGTTAATATGGAGAAAAAGATTTAGGAGGCCACACCGAAGGTGGATGAGGCACACAGTCCTATTTGATCAAGGAAGAAGACTTGACGTAGAACAAATATTAGGGAGTGGTGAGGTGTGAAGGCAGATTTGAAAGCTCGTTCGCCGTGGGCGGCGCTTAATGGGGTTAATGAAGTAGAAATCAGCCCTTTGGGTGAACCGATCACAGGCGAAATGATCATTCCGGGAAGCAAAAGTTTCACAAACCGTGCACTCATTATGGCGGCGATGGCTGAAGGCCCATCCGAAGTGTCTGGAATTCTGAAGAGTGATGATTCGTACTGGTGTATCGATGCTTTAAAAAAATTAGGAACGGATATTCAGGTTGAAAATGAAGTGGCTCATGTAGGGGGAACCGGTGCACGGTGGCCTTCTGAGCAGGCTGGTTTATACATAGGAGCTTCCGGGACGAATGGCCGGTTTTTACCTGGGGCATTGGCGGTCGGCGGCGATGGAAGTTGGGAAGTGGAAGCGAGCCAGAGAATGAGCGAAAGGCCTATTGGTACGCTGATTGACGCCCTGAAAGAGATGGGTGCTGACATTGAATACTTGAAAAAAGAAGGATTTTTTCCGATTCGCGTAAAGGGTGCCGATTTGAAAGGCGGAGATGTTCATATTTCTGGGAAGGTATCAAGCCAATTTATCAGCGGTTTGTTAATGGCTGCACCGTATGCTCGTGAGCCGGTTACCGTCCATGTAACAGATCACATTGTACAGCATGCTTACGTTCACATTACGTTGGACCTGATGAGACAGTTTGGCGTTGAGGTTGAAGCTTCCGATGACCTTCAAACGATAAAGGTGAATCCGGTAAAATATCAAGGCTGGAACCTGCAACTCGAAGCCGATGCATCGACAACCTGTTATTTTCTAGGGCTTGCTGCCATCACGAACGGAAAAATGAGAATTAACAATATCACGTATGATACCCGCCAACCTGACATTAAGATGGCCGATGTTTTTGAAGAAATGGGTTGTAAGGTCACACGAGGTGCGGATTTCATTGAGTTGGAAGGCACTGATCAATTAAAAGGTGGAAAAACGATCAGCATGAAAGAAATGTCGGATCAGGCGCTGACGCTTGCGGCCGTTGCGCCGTTTGCGGATGGGCCGATTACAATTACGGAAGTGGCTCATATCCGCCACCATGAATCTGATCGAATCAAGGCTATATGTGAATCATTAGAGCGTCTGAACATTAAGGTTGAGGAGCATGATGATGGATTGACCGTCTATCCGGGAACGCCAAAGCCGGCAGTACTGGATTCCTATGATGATCACCGTGTCGCGATGGCGTTATCGCTGATTGGCGCACGGGTTCCGGGAATCAAAATCAGCGATCCGGGTTGTGTTTCGAAAACGTGCCCGACGTATTTTCAATTACTCGAGGACTTAGGTCTCGGCGTTCGATTTTCATAGAAGGTGAACAAAGCTGGAAATAGAATAATAGGATGAAAAAAAGCGCCAGAAGGCGCTTTTTTTCATCCGACGATTGCTGTTGCAATGAGCAATTCTACAAGTGATACTAGCCACAAAATTGTTGTAGGCACGGACCATGTCAGAATCTGCTCTTTGACGTTTTTAATGCCCAACATTCGGTTCACTACCCAGAACAAACTGTCATTAAAGTAAGAAAAGACAAAGGTTCCGGATGTTGCAGCCAATGCGGCCAGCACCATGTTGACATCCAATCCGCTCAGAATCGGAGCGGAAATGGATGCCGCAGTAATCATGCCCACGGTTCCGCTTCCTTGAACAAGCCGAACAAGAGTTGCAATAACAAAGGGCAATAAGACTGCCGGCAAAGCTGTAGAGGCGATAACGTCAGCGATATATCCTCCTGCGCCGCTAACACTAAGGACATTTCCGAGAGCTCCGCCCCCACCGGTTACCAACAGAATAATGCCAGCCGATTGAATGCCTTCTTCCATCCGGTCAGCCGTTTCTGAACGACTTAAACGGCCTGCCAGGGCATAAATTGCAAAAATCAATCCAACTCCAACCGCAATTGTAGGGGCCCCCAGGAACTTAATATAATCGAAAATTACGCCATTTAATCCGAGTGCTGTCACCAACGTGTTTAAAAAGATTAATAGAATCGGCAGAAAGATCGGCATGACGGATTTAAATAACGAGGGTAAATCTTTTTCATTTTCCATGTCTATAAATTCGGCCATGGTCTTTGGTTGATCCGGACGTTCCCATTCAAGCCCGGCTTCATCCGGTATCTGGTAAATCTTACTGCCAAGCCATTTAGCATAAAGCACTCCGGCGATGACGACGGGAATGCCGAAAAGCAATCCCCAAAAAATCAATTTTCCGACATCGATGCCGAAAATACCGGCAACCCCTAAAGGTCCAGGGGTCGGGGGAACGGTAGAATGGGTGACAACCAAGCCGACTCCGAGTGCGACTCCGATGGCCAATACGGACTTCCCGGTTTTTCTGGAAATCGCTTTCACCAGTGGAGTTAAAATAACAAAGGCTGAGTCTACAAAAATCGGAATGGACACAACATATCCGGTTAGGGCCATTGCCCATTCTTCACGTCGTTTGCCCAACCACTTCACAAAGGTAAATGCGAGCCGTTCAGAAGCCCCTGATACCTCCAGTATGCGTCCCATCATGACGCCAAAGCCAATGACAATGCCTATAGAGCCGAGTGTGCTTCCAAAACCAGTTGTAATCGCTTTCACAACGGCCGGGGGAGTCAGTCCCCCGATTAATCCTGTTAAGGAAGCCGCGATAATTAACGCTAAGAAAGCATGGATTTTGGTACGAGTGACGAGCAGTATAAGGAATAAAACCCCGATAACCAGCCCCAAAATCGCTTGTGTGCCTGCATCCATGGAAAATCCTCCTTTGGTTATTTAGCATTGGATGACGATGTTCCTTTGTTTGAAAAATGACTTATTCAGAGATTTGACAGCGATAGACATGGTAGTCTTAAATGGAGCTACTGTTAAAGTATGGCGTGTATTTTGCTGCAGCTTTAATACACTCAACCATGCTGACGGCACTTGCGATGCCTTTTCCCGCTATGTCATAAGCCGTTCCATGGTCGACAGATGTGCGTAAAAACGGAAGGCCGTTTGTGATAGATACTGTTCTTTCAAAATCCGCCATTTTAGCTGCGATATGGCCTTGATCATGATAAAGAGATAACACGGCATCGTATTTCCTGTTCATTGCCTGATGGAAGACAGAGTCTGCGGGCACCGGACCAACAGCATCTACACCGTCATTTTTCGCCGCTTCAATTCCGGGTTGCAATTCATCTATCTCTTCGGTTCCGAACAAGCCCTGTTCCCCGGCATGCGGATTTAAACCCGCGACAGCCAGATGTCGTTCCTTCAGGCCAAGCCGCTCCAGCGCCTGGTCGCAACGAATCAAATAATCATGAACTCTTTCCTTTGTCATTTGCCCGATCGCTTCTTTTAAAGAGGAATGGCGGGTCAAGAAGAAGATTCTCAAAGAACGGACCTCAAACATGGTAAGCGGGTCTTTTACCCC
>DASVCO010000111.1:0-2917 GCA_036381575.1 Caryophanales bacterium | reverse complement strand
GGAGCCGAAGTTTATTCCGATTTGGCAAAGGAAGTGATTTCACATGGCTAAAGGACTTGGCAAAGGACTTGATGCCTTTTTCCCACCTATTGAGGCGGATAAAGATGAGCCTGTGCGCGAGGTTGATTTAAAGGAATTGCGTCCGAATCCATATCAACCGCGAAAAGAATTTAGTTCCGATGCAATACAGGAATTGAAGGAATCAATTGAAACACACGGTGTGCTGCAGCCAATCATTGTTCGCAGAAGTATTAAAGGATACGAAATCGTGGTCGGGGAACGGCGTTTTCGGGCTGCAGGGGAAGCTGGGCTTGAAACCATTCCGGTGATCGTTCGCGATTTAAACGAACAGAAAATGATGGAATTGGCGCTCATTGAAAATTTACAGCGTGAGGATTTAAATCCAGTAGAAGAGGCACACGCTTATCAGAAATTAATGGAAGGCCTTCATGTTACCCAGGAGGAACTGACAAAACGCCTTGGAAAGAGCCGGCCTCATATTGCTAACCATTTGCGATTGTTGCAGCTTTCTGAAAAAGTCCGGGATTTAATTTCCGATAACGAGTTAACTATGGGGCATGGCCGCACATTACTTGGTTTGAAGGATAAGAGCAAACTTGACGGAGTAGTTAATCGAGTGATCAAGGAAGAAATGAATGTGCGCCAATTGGAAGTTTTGATCCAACAGCTGAATGAAAATGTTCCACGTGAAACATCGCAAAAGAAAAAAGAAAAGAAAAGTGTATTTATCCGTGAAAAGGAAGCTTCTTTGCGCGAGCGATTTGGCACTATGGTCGAAATTAAAAAATCAAAAAGAAAAGGGAAAATCGAAATAGAATTTTTCTCTGATGACGATCTGGAACGCGTGCTTGATTTACTGGAGGGTGCGAATCAATCGTGATTTATTTTGACAATGCAGCGTCTTCCTTTCCAAAACCGGATAGTGTCGTACAGGCAGTGAACAGAGCCCTTACTGAGTATGGAGCGAATCCGGGAAGGGGAGGGCACCGGCTTGCTAAAGAAGCGGCTACTGTGATCCGTGAAACTCGTACGGCGCTAGCCGATTTTTTTGGACTCGATGCTTCAGAAAATGTCTGGTTTTATCCTAATGCTACAACAGCGTTAAATCAGGCTTTGAAGGGGTTTCCGTTTGAAGAGGGAGACCATGTTATTGCCACATCTTATGAGCATAACTCCGTGCGGCGGCCCTTGGAGTATTTGAAGAAGACCAAAGGGATTCAGGTTACATACGTGAACCCTGATAAGGAAAATTGCAAGGACGCGATAAAGAGAAATACCAAACTTATTGCGGCCACACACGGTTCAAACCTGACAGGGATGATTGTCCCAATAGAAGAATTGGGAAGCCTAACAAAGGAGTTCGGGGTTCCGTTTCTGGTAGACGCTTCGCAAACGGCTGGGGTTCTTCCGATTGATATGAAGGAAACAGGGATTGACATGCTGGCCTTTCCGGGCCATAAAGGTTTGCTTGGCCCGCAGGGAACAGGGGCCTTGCTTGTTCGCCCCTCCATAGAACTGGAACCTCATATGCATGGCGGGACAGGTGCTTATTCGGAACTTTTAGATCAGCCCGAACAACTGCCGGAAAGATATGAAAGCGGAACTTTAAATACGCCCGGGATTGCCGGGATGCTTGCAGGATTAAAGGAAATAAAAAAAATGGGGCTTGAGCGGATTTTGAAGCATGAATCCGAACTTGCTTCATACTGCCTGCAAGGGTTGAAGGCAATAGACGGAGTGAGGATTTACGGGCCGGATCCGGAGGTTAAACGGTTAGGGGTTGTTGCCTTTCGGATCGAAGAGGTAGATGTACAGGAAACAGCTATTATTTTGGATCAACATTATGACATTGCGGTCCGAGCCGGGCTTCATTGTACACCGCTTGCACATGAATCTATTGGTACGGCAGATGGCGGGGCAGTACGTGTCAGTTTCGGCCCATATAATACTTCAGAAGAGATAGACCGTTTTTTACAGGCGGTTCAGGAAATCAAATATGGATTAGGCGGTTAGGGGATTTCATTGTGGTTTTACTTGGGACAATTGTGAATGCGGCGGCTATTTTGTTGGGAACCTTTATTGGTTCCTTCTTAACGAGGATTCCCGAGAAGATTAAGCAGACAGTCACAAAGGCCATAGCCCTTGCAGTTGTTATTCTAGGCATTCAAATGGCGCTGGAAGGGGAACATTTTCTCATCGTGATTCTTAGCCTGGCTGCAGGGGGTGCAGCGGGCGAATGGATTGATCTCGAAAAGAAATTGAACAATGTCGGCCATTGGCTTGAGAGAAAAGTGGGTACGGATAATGGAAGTGTCGCCAGAGCCTTTGTGACGGCTACACTTGTATTTGTTGTCGGCGCACTTTCGATAGTAGGGGCGCTTGATAGCGGGCTGCGTCAAGACCATACTGTTTTGTACACAAAAGCCATGCTGGACGGTTTTTTCTCGATTCTATTTACGACGACAATGGGTGTAGGGGTGGTGTTTTCCGCAATTCCTGTATTGCTTTATGAAGGCGGAATCGCTTTATTTGCAACACAAATCAACCGCTGGGTTGCCCCCGAGCTGTTGGATTTCTTTATCGGTGAAATGACGGCGGTAGGCGGGATTATGATTCTTGCTATCGGGTTGAATCTTCTTGAAATCACTGCGATCCGCACGGCAAACTTGCTTCCGAGCCTGATTGCGGTGGCCTTGCTTTGTGCCGGTGTATACTATTGGTAATTCGGCTCTGGGTTAGACCGGAGTTCTTTTGTTGGTTATGTTACCCTCTTAATTCTATTTTTTTAAACGGTATCTGGCGTTTTTGCTCCAGACAAGCCGCATGCAAACCTTCAGCGATGGTGCCGGCCATTTGCATCACCAGATTCAAGCGTGTGTTTTGCAGGACGAAATAC
>DASVCO010000110.1:0-3489 GCA_036381575.1 Caryophanales bacterium | reverse complement strand
CTCAAATGAGAAGAAAGAATCAAATCTAAAATATTCATCTTTTGTAAATATCGTTACCTTATCAGATTGTCCAAAAACCGATTTAAAACCAATGCCTTTATAGCCTGTCTTCGTCAAATCTGATTTTTTGGTGCCATTGTTTACATTACAAATTCCTCGAAGATCACGAGAAGTGAAGGGTCTCCCTGAATGAGCAACGACTAAATTATTATCGAAGGTTTTTATCCATACTTTAACAGCTTCACTTTTTTGAGAAGCATCATCTGCATTTTGTAATAGTTCATAAATAAATCGCTTTGAATCAGTATATAAATCACCTGATAATGCGTTAAGAGAACTTGCTTGGTTTACCGCTTGACTAGGGTTGGCATAGTCGGTGTTGTCCAAATAAATTTTTTCAATATCTGCTTTTAATCTCATTTAATCTCCCTTTCGCCTCTATCTCTTGCGGTATATAATAAGGAATATTCCGTATGTATAACACTGGCGTATTTTACACTGATAGTACCAACAAAAAAATTATAGCTATCCTAAAACACACCCTTTACACGCTATTCTACAAAAAATTGCCCGATTATTGAAGATCAATGATCGAGTGAGAATGGCTAAGGCGTTTGCTTTCCCACCCAACGAAAAAATTCGCCTTACTTATGATAAGGTTCCCCCCAAGAAATCTTAAAAGCCCGGTAAATCTGCTCAACTAAAATCAACCTCATCAGCTGGTGCGGAAACGTCATTTTCGAAAAGGACAGCTTCAAGTCTGCTCGCTTTAGTACTTCGTCACTCAGGCCCAGGGATCCTCCTATAACAAACATTATTTTACTTTTTCCGTAGATGGCCAGATCATCCAATGTCCGTGCAATTTCCTCCGAGCGCAGCATCTTCCCTTCAATCGCAAGGGCGATCACATAAGCATCAGAAGGAATTTTCCCCAACAATCGTGTGCCTTCTGCATCCTTGACTTGCTTTTCTTCCGCTGCGCTTAATGACTCCGGTGCCTTCTCATCAGGTACTTCAACGACTCCCACTTTTGCGTAAGGGCGAAGTCTTTTTATGTATTCTTCAATGCCTTGTTTCAGGTATTTTTCTTTCAGTTTGCCGACCGCGGCGATGGTGATATTCACAGGTTATCCTCCTTCGATAAACAGCATATCCACATGAGTTATCCACATATGCACAATTTTCATCCACATCTTGTAGCGGAACATTGGTTTCCTACCAAATACATATTAGTTATACACAAGCAAAAAGCCGGAGGTGGGATTCCTCCGGCCAATTCTTGGTTACGTTGAACTTGACTTGCCGAGTTTCATGGTAAGGGTCATTTTCTTGCCATTGCGATAAATGCCCACTTTCACTTCCTGACCCGGCTCAAGCTTCCTATACAGATACTTCTTGAATTTCAAGGCGTCTTCAATCTTATTCCCATCGATTGAAACCAATACGTCCCCTTGTTTGAGTCCTGCTTGATCAGCCGGACCGCCTTGCTCGAGCTGGGCGATGACCAAACCGGTTTTGACCTTATCAGGCAAACTGAACAATTCTTCGCGGTATCGGCTCGGGAAGACGGATAACGGTTTGTAATAGATCCCCATGTAAGGACGAATGACCTTTCCGTATTCCTCAATTTCATTGATAATCGGCATGGCTACGTTAATTGGAATGGCGAACCCGATTCCTTCAACAGCTGTCTGGGCAATCTTCAGCGAGTTGATGCCGATTACCTGGCCAGCAAGATTAATCAAGGCTCCGCCGCTGTTGCCCGGATTGATGGCGGCGTCGGTTTGGATAACCTCAGCCCTCCAATCAGGCCTTTTGTCACCGTTTGTATCACGTGGGACCGTCCGGTCCTTCGCACTGACGACTCCTTCTGTAACTGTACCAGCAAATCCAAGCGGATTTCCGATGGCAATGACCGGCTCCCCACGTTCAAGATTGTCGGAATTGCCAAATTCAGCTACACCTTTTACCTTATTGGCATTAATCTTGATTACCGCCAAATCCATCAACGGGTCTCTGCCGACCAAAACGGCCGGAACCTTGGTATTCTCATCAAGACTAACTTCCAGTCGACTTGCGCCTTCCACAACGTGATTATTGGTCACAATGTAGGCTTTGCCGTCTTCCTTTTTATAAATAACCCCGGAACCCAGCCCTTCCGGTTGGGCCTGTTCCCAGAACTCGGCCTTCTGATAATTAATAACGCCGACTACAGCATCATAAACTTTGTCGACTGCATCTGTAAACGCGTTATTCACGTCCACATTGATGGTTTTCTCAACGCCGGGTTCTGTTTCATCTTCTACATTGGCAGCATTCTGATTCGGTGTCGCATTGGCGGTTGGACCATAAGAAAGGCCTAACGCCGGTAAAATAAAGGCCGCGATCAGGACACCGATGATCGCACCAAGAAGCCCCGACCAAAACCAACCGCCACGTCCTCGGCGCTTATGGCTTCTCGAGGTTTCTTCATCTCCATAATGATCATCATAATAACCCATTAAGCTTTCACCTTTCCTTTCCTCTGACTCCATCCTGCTTTCTTAAACACTCCTATCCATGATGTCTTATCTATGCAGGATGCTGTTTGGATCCACCAGTAATTATACCCGATCGAACGGGGGGACCCCGCAATTATGGGGGTTTTTTGATAAGTTTCTATACTAATACTACATTTCCCCAAACGAGGTAAGTTAAACCGTGGAATTAGACAGCAGTCAGTTCGGTTGGCACAGCCGGATCCGTATCATACAGACGAAGCCTTTCCCCTACAGGTAAACCTCTTTCCCTAAGGGTTTGCTCAACGGAAAGACGAGCAAGGTCCTTCATATTGTTGTCTTTGCTTAAATGGGCCAAATAAATTCGTTTCGTACGGTCGCTGATCACATCAGCCAGAGCGACAGCGGCATCTTCATTGGAAACATGCCCGAGATCGCCAAGTATTCTCCTCTTCACATTCCAGGGATAGCGCCCCATCATCAGCATTTGAATGTCATGGTTGGCTTCGAAAATGAAGGAATCGGCATCGCGAATCGTGCCTTTAATGCGATCCGATACGTAACCCATGTCAGTAGCAATCGCTAATTTTCTTCCCTCATGGTGAAAAGTGAAGAACATCGGCTCTACTGCATCGTGGGATACCCCGAAGGTTTCGACATCAATGTCTCCAAATGTCTTTACAGTCTCCAATCCGAAATTGAATTTCTGTTCGTTCGGGACCTCTCCGATCATCCCATCCATGGCCTTCCATGTTTTCTCATTGGCATAGATCGGCAATCCGTAACGGCGGGCGAAAACGCCCAATCCCTTGATATGATCACTGTGCTCGTGAGTAATCAATATGCCGTCCAGTGTTTTCGGATCACAGTCGACCTTTGCCAGCAGCCCTTCCATTTTCTTGCCGCTCAACCCGCAATCCACTAGCAACCGTTGTTTGTTCGTAGCGACATATAAAGCATTTCCTGTACTTCCGCTTGCAAGAACGCTAAA
>DASVCO010000109.1:0-10262 GCA_036381575.1 Caryophanales bacterium | reverse complement strand
TGACTCCCTTTTATGCAACATATAAAAAGAACGAAAAAGTTGTGTAAGCTCATCATTGGGGGAGGAACATGAAATAGGCTAATATGCGCTGATCTAAAGCGCATATTAGCAGAGTAAACAGACTGGATTGATTTTGGCCAAAGAAAAGACCGGGCAAACCCCGGTCTGAAAATCTATTATTCTGTTACTGGTAGTTCACTACTGCGGGGGCGGGATCCAATTTCAGGACTTGTTTGGGGGTAAGAAGCGGCTCGTCCTCGTCATAGAAAAGCTTGAATCCTCCGTATTGGATGGCCTGTTTTCTGACCAGCTTCCCATATGCGGCCATTTTGACTGCCGCTATGCCAAAACCGTCATAATTCAGGACAACCTCAACATTTTTGGTAGGGTGAATCTTGCTTTTGTGTTTAATAATTCCATTCCCGAACTGATGAACCACGACCACCTTATCCGGAAGTTCATATTTTTCAACTAATCGAGAAACATAGTCGATGGCCTCTTGAATCTCAGCACCGTCCACATGCCCCAGGTCCACACCTGGAACTTCCCCTTTACCTACGGAGTATTCGGTATCAATCGCCAAATGGACAAAAGGCAGCTTGAGATATTCCTTAACAGCCTTTACGCCATGCATAACAGAGGCACGTCCCAGCTGAACATCCAACAACAATAAAGCATCATTCTTTTTCGCCAGTTTTACATAGGGTTGAATCTCATCGTCCGGTGTTTTCATCACATAATTTCCATCAGGGCCGGCGTTCCGCTGGGCTACGGTGGCTATTAATTCAATCGTCGGAACGGCCGGGTGCGCGGGATCCAGCTTTGAATAGGCGCTGGCCTGTTCTTTCAGCCTTTTCATCATTTCTTTTGGAGGAAGCTCTCCCAAAATCCCCATATCGTCCGAAAGCGGATTCCCATAATAGGTTACCAGCCTGTAATGTTGAAGGGGGCCGTTTGTAAGATCCTTCTTGCCTTTTAGAAGGGTCTGGCCAAACGGTACTGTCCTTTTCGGATCTCCTCCATGTGCCTCTTCGGACGGCATTTTCTTTTTCACCTTGGCCGGATATTTTGTTTTCAAGGGTTTGGCATCTTCTGGCGGCGGAATAGGAGAAAACGGTTTTTTCGGTTTTGTTTTTTTCTCTTTCTTATTTTCCTCTTCGCCGGTGTTAACTTTTTCATTCTTCGTTTTTTCATTTTTCCCGGACGTCATCTGGTCGGACGAATTTCCCCCGGATGATTCAATGGCTTGATCTTTTTCGATGATACTCGCATCGATTGAAGCAGCGGTCTCCTCGCACCCTGTAGCCAGCAACAATGCTCCTAAAGCCATCGGAATTAGCGAATAAGGTTTTCTCACGCTCTCCCACTTCCTTTATGTATGTGTAAAAAGCGTCTTGGATGCCGTGAACTATTAAATTATGTATACCAAACTAGAACTTGTTCCATCCCGCTTTTCTATATCCTATTTTCATAGAATCGGACGAATTTTTCAAGGTACATTTCACGAAAAAAGCGAAAAAATGTCGACATAAAAAGTTAAGGTATTTTCTAATGAAAATCACCTCGTGTAGCCGGGCTTTCACTTTTTTATAAAACATTTGACAAGTGATGTGCATACTGTATATATTGTATATGCACGGTATAGTTCCGTATATACATTATGAAAGCTGGTGTAACGGTGAATATCATTCTTTCAAACCGTTCCAAAGAGCCCATTTATGTACAGATCAAAGAACAAATCAAACAAGCTGTGATGAATCAGACCTTAAAGCCGGGTGATTCGCTTCCTTCCATTCGAAAATTGGCGAAGGATCTTCAGGTAAGTGTGATTACGACAAAACGGGCTTACGAAGAATTGGAAAAAGAGGGATTTATCGAGTCCGTTGTCGGAAAAGGCTCCTTTGTGGCTGGAAAGACAGATGAGTGGGTCCGGGAACAACAGTTGAAACAGATTGATGAGAAGTTGGAAGCAGCCGTAAGCAAGGGGAAAGTTATCGGACTTTCATTAGCCGAGCTTCGCGAGATGCTGGAACTGATTTACGGGGAGGAAGAATAATGGAACAAACGGTTTCGATGCAAAACGTATCCAAACATTATGACGGGTTTTCATTAAAGGATGTGTCTTTAACCATTCCGAGAGGTTATATTACGGGACTCGTTGGTCCGAACGGATCCGGCAAAACCACCCTTATTAAATTAATTATGAATCTGATCCATGCTGACAGCGGGGCCATTCGGGTATTCGGAAAATCTTATACCGGTAATGAGCGGGAAATCAAGGCCAATATCGGTTTTGTCTATGATGAACCGGGGTTCTACCAGGATGAGACGGTAAAAGGAATGAAAGACATCGTGGCCCCGTTCTATGATACATGGGATGAAAGACAGTTTGAACAATACAGGGAAAGGTTTCAGTTGCCCCTTCGAAAGAAAATCAAAAAATTATCCAAAGGAATGAAAATGAAATTTTCCCTGGCGCTGGCGCTTTCTCACAATGCGGATTTCATCGTGATGGATGAGCCGACCTCGGGGCTTGATCCGATTTTCAGAAGAGAGTTGACGGAACTTCTGAGCGATATTATGCAGAATGAGAATAAGACGATTTTATTTTCCACGCATATTACAGCCGAGCTGGATCGGATCGCCGATTTCATTACCTATATTAACAATGGCGAAATTGTATTCAGTCGCGAGAAGGATGATATTATTGAATCTTTTGCTCTCGTAAAAGGGCCTAATGCCGTACTGAAGAAAGCATTAAAAGATAAATTGGCCGGCTTTCGGCAGACTGAGGTTGGTTTTGAAGGGGTAACGGATCAAATGGATGAGGTTGAAGCACAATTTGGCGATCAACTCGTTATTGAAAAACCATCTATGGAAGACATCATGTTTTATTACAGCGGGAGGGAAACATGATGGCCAAATTGATACGGAAAGATTGGCATCTTCTGGCTAGGCCGGTTACTCTCTACATTTTTCTTATGGATTGTTTTCTGTTCGAATTGGCTTTTTGGGAGGAAGCGGCGTATATCAGTATCATCACTCTTGTTTTTGTTATTCAATTTGTCATGCTGATCGCTTCTTACGAGGAGAAATATAACAGCCATAAGTTGGTTGGAAGTCTGCCCGCTACCCGCAGGCAGGTTGTCTTGGCGAAATACGTTGATGGTTTGGTGTTTGCGCTGATTGGGTACTTATTGGCGCTGGCCTTGGCCCTGCCGACCAGCTTAATCAGAACAGGTGATTTATTGCAGGTATCCAATTTTGATCTAATCGGCACTATGGGAGCAGCGTTGCTCATGCTGGGGGTTTTTTATCCGATATTTTATAAATTTAATAAATGGTTTCCGGCTTTTATGGCGGCCGTCCTGCTGGAAATGGCATTTTTTCGCTTTATACCGGAAGTCTGGCTTGGATCGGGAGACGGTTGGGTTTTTGCCGTTTGTTTCTTGCTGTATGGGGTTTCCTATTATATTTCACTGGAATTTTATCAGAAGAAGGATTTATAAGGGGGTGATGCGATGGTGCACTTGATACGCAAGGATTTCAGATTACTTAGTAGTCCACAAGTTCTACTGGTGGCGGCGGGGCTTGGGTTTACAATGAGTTTGATTCCGCAGCCGGTGATTTATACAGGGCCGTTGATTGCGTTATTTCTGGTCATTTCGATTGATTGGGCTGAGATTGGTGAAAGCAAGGCAATGTTTTTGAACAGTCTGCCTATCGGCCGGAAGAGCTTCGTGCAAACGAAATACCTCGAGGGGATTGTGATTGCTGCCATTGGCAATGCAGCCGCACCATTTTTGAAATTCTTTGCTGACAGGGTGATCGATTCGACCGGTTTTTCTTTTGTCAATATTGATTTTGGGATCGGTACTGGCACCACTTTATTCATTCTAGCCTGTTACTATCCGTGTCGAATGGCTTTCGGACCGACTGTTTCCATTATGATTTTCATAGCTGCGATGATGCTCTTGAACCCATTAATGTATTTTGTGAATATGATTCCCAGTTATACCTGGTTAGCCGTCGCGATCTTGTTTTTTGTCTTGGCGTATGCCTGTTCTTATTATCCGGCTTTGCGGATTTATCGGAAGAAAGATTTCTAGGGGGTAGTGGAAAGATGACTTTAAAATTAGAGCATGTAGAGAAAAGGTTCGGCAACTTCACAGCGGTTGATAACGTAACGCTTGAAATTCCGGAGCGGCAAATGTTCGGGTTGCTCGGTTCCAATGGTGCCGGCAAGACAACCACATTCCGAATGATTCTCGGGCTGCTGCAGCCGAGCAAAGGCAAGATTTCCTGGCAAGGGGAACAGATCAACTATGAAACGAGCAATATGATCGGTTACCTCCCGGAAGAAAGGGGATTGTATCCGAAACTGAAGGTACGAGACCAGTTGATTTACCTGGGCCGATTGCGAGGCATGAAAAAGCCCGAAATAGTGGAACAACTTTCGTATTGGTTGGAGAAATTTAATGTGCCCGAATACATGGATAAGAAAGTAAACGATCTTTCGAAAGGCAATCAGCAGAAAATCCAGTTTATCGCATCGGTTATTCACCAGCCGAAGCTGCTGATTCTGGATGAGCCGTTCAGCGGACTGGATCCTGTAAATCTTGAGATTTTGAAATCCGCTGTTTTGGAGTTGAAGGAGCGGGGCACCTCTATTTTGTTTTCCAGCCATCGGATGGAGGACGTTGAGGAACTATGTGAGCATCTTTGTATTCTTCATAAAGGAAAACAGGTTGTGCACGGTTCACTCCAGGAAGTGAAGCGGGCATTCGGCAAGAAAAATGTTGTTGTGCATGCTGACTACAATCTTGAGGAATTGAAAGACGTGCCGGGTGTGGAGAATTTCCGCAAAGTACCCGAGGGAGCGGAGTTGCAGGTGGCCGATGAAGCTGTATCCCAGAGGATATTCGAACGTCTCTCTAATAAGGGATTCATCCGAAAGTTTGAACTGGAAGAACCGTCTTTAAATGATATTTTCATAGAGAAAGTGGGCGAAGTTTATGCGTAAGTTCTGGGTTGTTCTATTTCATACGTATACGAGCAAGTTGCGAACGAAACAGTTTATTATTCCTACGTTGATTGCTGCCGTTTTGTTGCTTGCCGTGACCAACCTGCCGGCAATTGTGAGTTTGTTTGATAATGATGAAGCAAAGAAAGTGATGGTGCTGGATCGATCCGGGGAACTGTTCCAACCGCTTTCCGACCAGCTGGAGCAAAGCACAGACAATATTCAATTGGTAAAGACCGGCAAAACAGAGGCTGAAGCCAGGGAAGCAGTGCAAAACGGAAAGATTACCGGCTATCTTCTGCTCACGTTAAATAAGAAGCAACTTCCGGATGCCGTCTACAAGGCAGAGAAAATTGCAGAACAAAAAATTCCCGGCCAGCTGAAGACGGCTTTGCAGCAGGTCAAGGTGGCGATGGCCACAAAGCAACTTGGCTTGAATCCGCAGGAAATTGCTACAGTGTATGCTCCCGTTTCTTTCGAGGAAACAGCCCTTGAGAAAGGGGCAAAAACGGAGGAGGAATTGGATTTCGCTCGCGGAGCCGTATACGTTTTAATGTTCATGCTTTACCTAACTGTTCTATTCTACGGAATGATGATTGCAATGGAGGTTGCGACAGAGAAGTCTTCACGGGCAATGGAAATTCTCATTTCCAGTGTGTCGCCGGTAAAGCAGATGCTTGGAAAGATTTTTGGTGTTGTTTTACTGGGTTTAACGCAAATCTCCTTCTTGTGTGTCGTTGGCGCAAGCTCTCTTGGGTTTATGGGAGGCTTTGATAAAATTACGCAAATGTTCGGAATGACAAACATCAGTGGATTACCTGTCAGCATGGTGATCTATGCTATAGTGTTCTTTATTCTTGGCTACTTCCTGTATGCAACCTTGTTTGCTATGCTCGGTTCGCTTGTTGACCGGGTAGAAGAGGCCAACCAAATGTTGATGCCCGTTACGATGATGATCATTATTGCCTTTTTCATTGCGGCCAGTGGACTTGGTAATCCATCGTCGACGCTGATTACGGTCACGTCGTTTATCCCGTTTTTCGCACCTTTGACAATGTTTCTCCGTGTCGGAATGATTGCTGTTCCCTGGTGGGAGGTCGCCATAAGCATTACGCTGCTGGTTGCAACGATATTATTTTTCATTGGAGTCGGTTCCAGGGTTTACCGTGGAGGTGTATTAATGTACGGAAAATCCACTTCTTGGAAAAACATTAAAGAGGCCTTTGTCTTATCGAAATCGGAAAAAATATGAAACCTGGCACATACAATGATCGTAATATAAGTGCCGGACCCGAGCGAAGGAGTCCGGGCGAAAAAAGTTCGTAGTGGGGGGAAATATGGGAAAACCAGTGTTGGAATTACATGGATTAACGAAAAAGCTTGGCCACACAAATGTCGTAGATGATTTGTCTTTTTCGGTCAAAGAAGGTGAGATATTCGGTTTGTTGGGGCCGAACGGGGCCGGCAAAACAACGACCATTCGAATGATTGTCGGCCTCATTTCGAAAACCGGGGGCCGTGTTTCGGTAAAGGGTATTGACACGCATGATCATTTTGTTGAGGCGATGGAAAAGATCGGGGCGATCGTGGAAAACCCGGAGATGTACAAATTTCTAACCGGCTATCAGAATCTGGTTCATTTCGCCCGAATGGCGAGGAAGAACATTACAAAGGAGCGGATCGATGAAGTGGTTCGCCTGGTAGAACTGGAAGAAGCCATTCATAAGAAAGTCAAGACCTATTCCCTTGGCATGCGCCAACGTCTAGGTGTTGCTCAGGCTATTCTGCACAGGCCAGCGCTTTTGATTCTCGATGAACCGACAAATGGACTCGATCCTCAGGGAATTTACGAGTTCAGAGAATATTTGCGTCAGTTAACGAAAGAAGGAACGTCGGTCATGGTCTCCAGCCATTTGCTTTCTGAAATGCAACTGATGTGTGACCGGGTAGCCATTATTCAAAAAGGGAAATTAATCGACATCAGCTCTGTCAATGATTTGACTGATGATGCAGCAGAGCAAACAGTCGTTCAATTTAATGTTGAGAATACTTCTGAAGCGAAAAAGGCGCTTTCCGGAGGCTATTCGGAGGGCGGTATTACTGTGAATGAGGGAAATGTCGAGCTGGAGATTTCTAGGGATGCCATTCCGGAGGTCAACAAAGCTCTGGTTGAAGCCGGAGTTCGTGTTTATGGCATAAGCAGCCAAAAACGGACGCTCGAAGATAAGTTTCTGGAAATGACGAAAGCAGGTGAAGCCTAATGGTCGGATTATATTCTCTCGTCAAAAATGAAAATATGAAAATATACCGCCGCCCGCGTACCTGGATTATGGCAGCGTTTATGATAGTTCTCGTCATTGTGGTTGCGGTGATTATGAAACAGTTCGCTCCTGACGTAGGAGATCAATGGCGCGGAAAGGTTCAAGAGGAAATACAGCAGGATCACCAACAATTGAAGGATATGGCCAATGCTCCTGAAGCTTTTACGGCACAGGCTAAAGTCAGGATCCAGGAGGATATTGTCAGGCTTCAATATGCCCTGGAGCATGACATTTCCCCTTACGATACAAAGAATTGGGATTTTGTAAACGGTGCATCCGTAAATATCATTTCGCTTATTTCGTTGTTTGCAGTAGTCATTGCCGGATCTCTTATAGCTGGTGAATTCAGCTGGGGTTCGATTAAATTGTTATTGATTCGGCCCCATCCCCGCTGGAGTATTTTACTTTCAAAGTATTTGGCAGCATTGCTTTATATTGTCGGAATGGTCATTTTGCTATTCGTCTTTTCCTGGTTGATAGGCGGATTGGTTTTTGGGTTTGGTGGCCTGAATTATGCCGATATTGTGGTCGATAACGGGCATGTAGTAAAGGAAACGGCTATTGTGAAGTCCTTGCAATTCTATGGATTAGCGGCTGTTACTACCGTTATTCTTATGACAATCGCTTTCATGATTTCAACGATCTTTCGGAGCAATGCATTAGCTATCGGAATCAGTATTTTCATCCTGTACATTGCCAATGTACTTTCGCTTGTTTTGTCTCAATTTGAATGGGCCAAATATCTAATCTTTTCGAATTTGGATCTCACGTACTATCTTGATCATTCTGAAGGTTTGATTGATGGTGTTACTTTCTCCTTCTCATTATTTATCGACATTGCTTATTGGTTAGTTTTCCTCATCATAACATGGTGGATTTTCCAAAAGAGAGATATTGCGTCTTAAGTGCACCGCCCCCGGGAGCAGATTTTGTTGCCGGGGTTTCTTGATGTATGTTTGTGAAATACGTCACAAAGTATTCACCATTCCACAATAGGTTTGTTACACTTTGATGAGAAATAGTTTTGTTTCGGGTCTATAATGGAGGTAGAAAGGAATTGAAGGGAGTGGCATGGAATGGATGCTGCAATGTACAGCCGGTTGCTGACGGCGATGACGCTCGGATTCCATATTATTTTCGCGACAATCGGAGTCGGGGTTCCACTGATGATCTGTTTGGCGGAATGGATCGGGATTCGCCGGAAGGATGAGCATTACATTTTACTGGCAAGGCGTTGGACTCGTGGTTTTGTCGTAACAGTAGCGGTAGGTGTTGTCACCGGAACATGTATAGGTCTGCAATTGTCTTTGTTATGGCCAAGCTTTATGCGGGTAGCGGGGAACGTTATCAGTCTTCCGCTTTTCATGGAAACTTTCGCATTTTTCTTTGAAGCGATTTTTCTTGGAATGTACCTTTATACCTGGGACCGTTTTAAGAAGCCCATTTATCACTGGTTGTTGTCGATTCCGGTTGTGCTGGGCTCTTCCGCATCTGCTTTTTTCATCACGACGGTCAATGCCTTTATGAACCAGCCGCGCGGGATTACTATCGAGAACGGGCTCATTACGGGTATTGATCCGATTCAGGCCATGTTCAACCCGGCCACTCCGACAGAAGTAGGCCACGTTCTTGCTTCGGCGTATTTGACGTCAGCCTTTGTGCTGGCAGCTATTACGGCATTTCTTATATTGAAAAAGGGCAACCAGGCCTATTATAAAAAGGCACTGAAGTTCACGATGATCGCCGGATTCGTCTTTTCCATCGCGACAGTCATGATCGGTGATTTGGCGGGAAAATATTTGGCCGAATACCAGCCGGAGAAGCTTGCGGCGGCGGAATGGCATTTTGAGACAACGAAAGGTGCCGATTTGAAAGTCGGAGGTTTTCTCACAGAAGATAACGAGGTTGTGTTCGCCATTACGATACCGAAGGCGCTCAGTTTTCTGGCGACGGGCACCTTTGACGGCAAGGTGATCGGGCTTGATCAATATTCGGAAGATTTGATCCCGCCTTTGTGGATTCATTATATGTTTGATTTGATGGTCGGGCTCGGGATTTATTTGGCGGCCGTATCGTTTTTCTATGTGCTGGCTGACCGAATCAGATGGTTTAATCAGTTTAATCGCCCTTTGTTATGGTTGATCGTAGCAGGTGGGCCATTATCCCTTGCAGCCATTGAAGCCGGTTGGATTTTCGCGGAAGTGGGAAGGCAACCGTGGATTTTGTATCATGAAATGAAAACCGCGGCGGCTGCAACAACGGCAGATGGTGTCGGTTGGATGTTGCTTCTGTTCGGGGTGCTGTACGCTTTTCTGGGAACAATGTGTACCTTCGTCTTATTGCGCATTTTCAGAAGTAATCCGGTGGAAGCTGAACTGGAGTATCGTTTCAAGGATTAAGAGAGGCCGTGCCGGAGTTGGCTGCGGCACAGAATCGGATCAATATTGACCTTATGCAAATATCAGGGAGGTGGCATGATGGCTGAATGGATTGGGATTACCGTGTTGTGGGTATTTTTGTACGGTTATTTGATCGTCGCTTCAATTGATTTCGGTGCCGGGTTTTTTTCTTTTTATGAAAAGCTGACAAGCAAAAGCCATACCATCAATGGCCTGATCAGCCGTTATTTATCGCCCGTTTGGGAAGTCACGAATGTGTTTTTTGTGTTCTTTTTCGTCGGGATTGTCGGTTTTTTTCCGGACACAGCTTATTATTACGGGACAGCGCTGTTAATTCCGGGAAGTATAGCACTTGTCTTGCTTGTGATCAGGGGGTCTTTTTATGCTTTCAACAATTACGGGGCCAGGGAAAGCATAGTTTATTCCTTTATTTACGGAGCTACCGGACTGCTTATTCCGGCAGCCTTATCCACCGCAATGACAATTTCCGAGGGCGGCTATATTGTTCAGCATGGAGAT
>DASVCO010000108.1:0-11723 GCA_036381575.1 Caryophanales bacterium | reverse complement strand
TTATCCCGAATTGGATTATTTTAAATGGGCTGAACATCTTGATGTGGTTTCCTGGGACAATTATCCTTCCAACGATGCTCCGATCAGCGAAACCGCCATGAAGCATGATTTGATGCGGGGCCTGAAGGAGGGACAGCCATTCATGTTAATGGAGCAAACTCCCAGCCAACAAAACTGGCAACCTTACAATGGGTTGAAAAGGCCGGGTGTTATGCGACTGTGGAGTTACCAAGCTGTTGCCCGTGGTGCGGATACAGTCATGTTTTTTCAATTACGGCGATCGATCGGCGCTTGCGAAAAATTCCATGGTGCTGTCATTGAACATGCGGGACATGAGAATACACGTGTTTTTCGAGAGTGTGCCCAATTAGGTGCCGAATTAAATAAATTAGGGGACTGCCTGCTGGGTTCCCGGATTGATGCGAAAGTCGCTATAGTCTTTGATTGGGACAACTGGTGGGCCATTGAGCTGTCGAGCGGGCCGAGTATTGACCTGAAGTATGTAAATGAAATCAGTAAGTACTATCGGGCTTTTTATGACCTGAACATTCAAGTGGATATCATTGGTGTCCAAGATGACCTGGAAAAATATGAAGTTGTTATCGCTCCTGTTCTCTATATGGTGAAATCCGGGTATGCCGACAAAATCGAACGGTTTGTCGAGAACGGCGGGACTTTCCTCACAACATTTTTCAGTGGTATTGTCAACGAAAAGGATCTCGTGGTAACAGGGGGCTATCCGGGAGAATTGCGCGGAGTACTGGGGATATGGGCAGAAGAAATCGATGCTTTGCCTCCAAATAAGAATAACGAGATTGTGATGCGGGAACAGCTTGGGGAATTGCATGGAACCTACCAATGTGGGCTTTTGTGCGATTTAATTCATTCGGAGGGTGCTGAAGTACTGGCCACTTATGGAAAGGATTTTTATAAGGATAGGCCAGTGTTTACAAAGAACCGATATGGGCATGGGGAAGCCTTCTATATGGCTTCAAGCCCGGAATCTGAGTTTCTTACTCAACTGACAGGTTGGCTGTGTCGTGAAAAAGGAATTACACCAGTTATGGAAACTCCGTTAGGCGTGGAGGCAACAAGACGTGTGAAGGATGGCAAGTCGTATACCTTTCTTTTGAATCACACCGAAGAACCACAATCGGTTCATACAGGTCCAAATAAATTCAAGGATTTACTTTCGGATGAAGTCATTATTGAATCGGCCCCGATCCCTCCCAAAGGCGTGATGATCCTGGAAAAGAAATAAAACCGGAATGTCAAATTAGAGGGAAGATGAAATAAGGATTGCATCAAATGGCTCGGAAAAATCAATGACATCAAGGAGATAACCTTAAAAGATATAGGGATTGATTCGTTGATTCCATCCAATCCGTTCAAAATATTCATGCCCCGTGTTCATTTTAACCGAAACGGGGCATGAAAGTTTTTTAACGATCTGGCGGAAATAGTCCGTTCCAAAAAAATCCGATGATTTGGTCAGCGGTTTCCCGGGTTGTCGGGAAAATCGGTTGGTTATCTGCGTCTCTATAATTCCCGATCTTCAATAGAGAGATGTAGGCATGTGCGGCAAAGGTTGGATTCACATCAGTGATTTCTCCCTGCTCTACCGCAAAAGTGAAGGCCTCTTCAATGCTTTGATACATTTGTTCTTCCGCCTCGCGTATTTGGCGAATCTGGTCGTCGGACAGTGCATTTTTGGCTCCTCTCATGAACCCTTCCAGATCAACATCCAGCGTTGCCTGCAGATGGGCTTCAGCAACCTTTAAGAGACGGTTCCTCAATGGAATATCTTCTTTTAACATTGATACAATTCTGCGGCGAATGCGCTCCATCATATGAATCATGCTTTCCGTAAAGAGCTCCGCTTTGGTGGCATAATAATAATAGACGGTAGCTTTCGTGACACCACACGCTTTTGCAACATCATCGATGGACACTTCCTGATAACCATTATCCAAAAAAAGATGAACAGCTGCCTCAAGGACCAACTTGTGAGTAGGGTGTCCTTTTTCCTCCGTACGGGGTCTCCCCGGGGGGCGGTGTGTTTTTTTCTTCAATGATTTTCGCTCCTTGTCTTCCATCCTGAATCAAATCGAATTTGCGGGATACTCGTTTCGTAGGTTTTCCTACTTGCTAATTAACTATCCAGTCTATATAATTATAACACGAAAATGCTGGAGGGACCGTGATGAGATTATGGCATGAATCACTCATATCTTTATTACCGCGCCAACAGTTGCTTGGACAGCATCGAGAATGTTGCGCATTGAGGGGAAAGGGATGGGGGAAGAAACATGCGACGGTTCATTATGTATTTCACTATAGCCCCGAACGGCTTTATCGGTATCATATCAAAGTAATAAACGAAATGAAAAAAAGAGGCTACAAGGTTGATCCTCTATGGAAGAATCCGCTTTACCGGGGGAAACAGTGCACACCGTATGATAATCATAGTTTCCATGACATGATTGATTCAAAGCAGGCACCAGAAGGCCCGATTTATCCTGAACATGATCAAACCTATCTGAAAGAATGTATGGAGAACCTTTATAAGAAAGGCATTCAAATTTCGTTAATCGATATAAAAAAAGGCCATTCTGATTAATGAAAGATGTCCGTTATCGGAAAGGATTCTTAGAAACCCTTCATAAAATATTAATTAACTAACTAGTATATATAAATAAGGTAAGGAGGCAGGATTTTGAAGAATTTTTTTGCGGATTGGGGGAAAACGGTCGCCGGGCCGAAAAGCCGCTGGGTCACCCTCATTTTGTGGATCATCGTCATCGCGGTGCTATCAATGGTTTGGCCGGCCGTGAATCAGGAAGAAAGCAACGGCAATTCATTATTGCCTGGGGATGTGAGTTCTGTCCAGGCAGCTCAAATTGCGGAAGAACAATTTCCCGATGAAGCGGGGAATCCGCTGCTGATGGTTTGGTATCGTGAAGACGGGCTTACCGAGGCAGACTACAAAGAAGTCCAGCAGATTTATCAGAAGCTCCATCAAAACCCGATTACTGGACAATCCTTTATTCCGCCATTTTATAAAATACCGCTGAAAATATTGAAAACATCCGCTTCGGAAGACGGAGCCGCCTTGATTACTCCTGTACTCTTTGATGAAGGCGCTTCTGTTGAAAAGCTGCAAAACGCTATGGAAGAGTTAAAGTCGCGTATTAAGAATCAGGTGGGGGAAAATCCGTTTGATGTTCAGAACTCTACCGGGGGCTTGTACCTCCGCTTCACGGGGCCGGTGGGCATTCAGACTGATGCAAGCGAGCTTTTCAGCCAGGCTGATATCACACTTTTAATTGCGACCACATTGCTTGTGTTAATTTTACTAATTGTCCTTTACCGTTCCCCGCTATTGGCTGTCGTCCCCCTTATTGGAGTTGGATTCGCCTACGGCCTTATCAGTCCGTTGCTTGGTTTCATGGCCCATCATGGCTGGATCACGGTAGATGCACAGGCTATTTCCATTATGACCGTTTTGCTTTTCGGTGCGGGAACCGACTACTGTTTATTCCTGGTTGCAAGATACCGGGATGAATTGCAGCAGGAGGCCGACAAGTATGAAGCACTCCGTTTGGCAATAAAGGGATCCGGAGGTGCGATAGTGATGAGCGCCTTGACAGTCGTCCTTGGGTTGCTCACATTGTTGTTGGCGCATTACCTTTCTTATGATCGATTTGCTGTGCCGTTCAGTTTGGCGATTTTGATTATGGGAATTGCCGCGTTAACCTTGCTTCCCGCCTTGCTTTCATTGTTCGGGCGAATTGCGTTCTTTCCTTTTATTCCACGTACGGAGAGAATGGCCAAAGAGCTGGAAGAAAAGAAAGGAAAACCGGTTCGCGGACCCAAACCGAGAAGCCGATTCAGCAAGGCAGTAGGGCGTTGGGTTACAGAGAAGCCGTGGCCAATTATTATTGGATGTGTCATTGTTCTGGGCGGCCTCGCTTCATTTGTGCCAAGAATGGAATTTACGTATGGACTGCTTGATTCCTTTCCGGAAACCATGCCCTCTCGTGAAGGATTCAAGATTATTTCAGAGCACTACCCGCCGGGAAAGCTTGCTCCCGTTAAGGTTATCGTTGATACAGAAGGAAAGGATGCTGCGGTTCAGAACACAATAGCGGCCTTGCCCTTCGTAAAAAGTGTGTCGGAGCCGAGAAGCGGTGAAACCAATCCGGAGATGAAACAATTTAAGGTGACTTTGGAGAGTGATCCGTATTCCCCGGAGGCTCTTCAACATATTCCCGCTATCGCGAACAAGACCGAAACAGCTTTGTCCGCAATCGGTATAAAAAATGCAGAAGATCAGGTATGGATCGGAGGCCCAACTGCGACGCTATACGACACCAAACACGTCACAAGCCGTGATCAGAACATTATAATACCGGTGGTGCTCATTGTCATTGCATTGCTGCTTTTATTTTATTTACGTTCTATTGTGGCAATGGTTTATTTATTGGCCACCGTTTTGCTATCCTATCTCGCCGCTCTTGGCACGGGGTGGCTTATGATTCATTTCGGATTCGGCACAGCCGCAATGCAAGGGCTGATTCCGCTTTATTCCTTTGTGTTTCTGGTGGCGCTCGGTGAAGACTATAACATTTTCATGGTCTCGAGCATTTGGAAGAATCGAAAATATATGCCGTTGAAACAGGCGATTTCAGAAGGAGTGTCCCAGACAAGCAGTGTGATTACCTCAGCAGGGTTAATCCTTGCAGGAACGTTTGCCGTCTTGGCTGTATTGCCTTTGCAGGTCCTTGTCCAGTTCGGGACTGTTACCGCTATAGGCGTGCTTCTGGATACATTTATCGTTAGGCCGCTTCTTGTACCGGCGATTACGACAGTTCTGGGGCGGTATGCCTTTTGGCCGGGTAAGCAGTAGAGAAATGAATAGAACAAAGCCTCCTATTCATTTTGCAATAGGAGGCTTCTTACAGTGCTTATTTAATATTCAAAACCGTTACTTTTTCCCGAGTCATTGAGAAAATACTGTTTCGAATGCCCTGGACACCCAAGCCGGAATTTTTAACACCGAGGAATGGGAAATGATCAGGGCCTCTCTCTGTTTTACCATTAATTTGAACGGAACCGGCTTCCAGTTCACTGCTGATTTGAAGGGCCTTTTCAATGTTGCTTGTAAAAATACTGGCTTGCAGGCCGTATTCTGACTTATTTGCAACTTCTATGGCTTGCTTCTCGTCACTGATTCGAATAACCGGCAACACTGGGCCGAAAGGTTCCTCCCAGGCAATTCTCATATCTGTGCTTACATGGTCGATCAATGTGGGGTACAGAAGATTCTCTTCTCGTTTGTTTCCGGTGATGAGCTGGGCCCCGTTCTTAAGAGCATCATCAATAAGACTTTGTACAAAATCAGCCGCCTTGTTGTCAATTAATGGTGTGATTGCGGCATCGTCTTCAGGTGATCCAACTTTCAACTGTTGGACGGCCTTAGTGATTTTCTGGACAAGCTTATCGGCCACTTCATTTTTTACAAGTACCCGTTTAATAGCCGTACAACGCTGTCCAGAATAGGAAAAGGCTCCGCTGACGATCTCTTTTGCGGTTTTGTCAAGGTCGGCATCCTCTAGTACGATGGCCGGATCTTTGCCCCCTAATTCAAGAATGACAGGAACCATGGAAGTCTGTTTGGAAATGTTCTTTCCTGTTTCAGAACCGCCTGTAAAGTTGATAAAATCAACAAGTGGATGCTTTACAATGTAATCACCGATTTCGGACCCTTTTCCGGTTATAAGATTGACAAGACCGTCAGGAAGTCCGGCACGATCCAGTGCCTGGATCATCATTGTTCCGCTGATGGCCCCTTGAGTCGCCGGCTTAAACAGGACGCCATTGCCGGACATTAAGGCAGGAGCGATCTTTGAGGCAGCTAAATTCACCGGATAATTGAACGGTGAAATCGCTAAAACCACACCAACGGGATCACGATTGACCATTGCCATTTTATTGGCACTGCCCGCATCGAAACTCCCGCCGCTCATCAGATCCCCGTGCACTCTTTTGCCTTCTTCTGCTGTGTATTTAATAAAGTCAACAGTTCTAAGTACTTCCTTAAGAGCGGCAGAACGGCCTTTTCCAACCTCTTGCATAATGGTTTGTGAAATCTCTTCTTTCTGATTTTCCAGTTCATCTGCCCATGCATAAAGGAATTGGGCCCGTTCATCAAGAGATGTTTTCGCCCATTCTTTTTGCGCTGTTTTTGCTGATTCGGCCGCACGATTGAATTCAGCTTGAGTCATGGCTTGTACAGCTCCGACAATCCCTTTGGAAGGGGAATGGATTTCAATCGTCCTCCCGGATGAACTCCTTTGCCATTTTCCGTTTAGCAAAAATGCGTGTGCCTGAATTGTTTCTCCCGACTCCATTCAATCACCTTTCTTTCTGTTTTTTTTGAGTAGATTGATTACACTATACATTTGAAGGCGTTTTCTATGCAAGGGAATATTCGCTTATTTTTTATTTTTTTTTAATTTAATCTCAGTAAAATCAGGGTATTTAAGGAAACAAACCTCGAATCATGCGCGTTTATAAACATTCTTATGTTTGTAAATTTAATCATTTTGATTGTTCGAGTCACGTTTTTTTGTCAAGTTTATCTTTTATATGGATAAATTCGTGAGTCTTCGAAAAAAATAAGAAAAACTCATGCAGCCAAAAAGCACCGTCGAGCGGCACCCTGATATCGCATCATGAGTAAACGGTACTCAGAGGATTGTCGAACATGAGGTGAACTCGGCGCAGTGCGACAATAAGGAAGGAGGAACCCTTCGTGCAAAGAATGTTGTCTGTTTTGATGGTTTTCCTTTGCATTGTTCTAGCAGCTCAACCCGCTCTGGCAAAGGACAAGAAACAAGATGAAAAGAATGTAAAGGTTCCTGATTATGTTGTCAATATTTCGAAGGAAAACACGTATCCCAATCCGACTCAGGATTTGCCTCACTTGCAGCCGAGTTCCCTGGCGAGGACATTACTGGATACCGTCGATGTCAATATCGAAAATCCGACATTGATTCGTATGCTGAACGAAACCAGCATCAATCCGACAAGGACTTCAATAGGTTTCCATGCGAAAATCTTCCTCGGTGAATGGCCTTTGAGTTACGATTCGGAGGAAACCAATGTGAATTGGGAGTTCAGGCAGGTCAATGCCAATAAGGTGGATAACCGCGGCGGCAAATCGGCACACAAGCTTCATTATGAGCAGGAAAAGGAACAGCGGGTCAGTGGAGATCTGACAGCCAAAGTGAACAACAGCGATGAAGTGAAAAAAATGATGATGATGGCAGCAGCCGAAAAAACAGGATTGCCGCTGGCCTTTCAGACGGTCATCGGCAGAGGCACACAAAAGGATCAAGTCTACAATGTGCCGCCCAAAAAAGTTTCTTACTTATATGCCTATGTTCCGGCGGTAAATGAAAAAGGGAAAGTCACGTACGGGGAAGTGTATCTCGTGCTTACGGGGAGTAAAATGAAGCTTGAAGTGAAAAACATTACGCATCAGGGAATCGGGGCATGGATTCCGATCCAGGACCATTTGGCCCTGAAATATGTAACAGGCCAGGAACTACGTTAGCAAGAAGGTCGTGAAAACGGCCTTTTTTTACCGTAGGAAAGTATAAATTGTTAGGGGAAAATCTCGTGTCAGCAAGGGAGGACATTTCAACGCAGGAGACACGAGTAAGTTTATAGATAAGGGCAACTAGGCCAGTTTACGCCAAAGACCTGGCGCAAGCCAATAAAAGGGTATTTAAAGCCTCCTGATTAGCAGGAGGCTTTCTTTGATACTCGGTTTCAATTTACGGGTCTACGCTTTTAGTATCCACCCATCGGGTAGTTGCTACCAACAATGACCAACAGGACGAACAAGACAACAAGCAGGACAAACCCGTTGTTAAATCCGTAGCTCATCTCGTTGAACACCTCCTCTTATCAAGGGTTGGAATATCCTATGAAAGTGGTTCATCATTAGACAAGACGAGTGTCCCGATTTTCTATAAAAGGGGCAAAGGAAAAAAATCCTTTCAACGAAAAAGGATTTGTTGAAAGGATGGTGGCTTATTCCTCCGATGCTGATTCGCCAGTAATTTCATCCGGTAATTGACGTCCGTAAATAATCGAATTCACATGCTCTTGTCTGATCATCGGCACTTCATTCCAGTTGTTCGGGGGCTCCAAGTTCACCGGCGGTTGCCCTCTTTGCATGGCTTGTGTGAATACCAGGTTAGAGGCCTGATTATAATCCTCATTGTATGCATTGACTGTCGAAGAATAATCATGAAGCGCCTTTAAATAATGGTATCGGGCTTCCTTCATTTTATCGGTAATCGGTTTAATGTGCTCCTCTTTAATCCTGGGCAGGACATTTTCATTCCAATCTTTTGCCAATGCATCCGGAGTGATTTCTTCTTCTGCTTCTACAGGGCTTTGCAGATCTGTAAGAGCGGATTGATAGGCATCTCTTGCCTCATTCAATTCCGTTTCCGCTTGTTTTCCTTCTTCACCGACATTTTCACCCCGAGCTTGGCGGAACCAGATTTGCTCATGCTGGTTCGTTGCGTTTCTTAGTCTTTCCTGCGCTTCTTCAAATCTTTTTCTTCTTTCTTCAAATTGCTCCTGTCGGTTCTTTTGTTGGCTGCGAAGCTTCTCCATTAAATCCCACTTAATTGGTTCCATTTGATCCTCCTCCAAAAAATCTTTCCTTGAACTTTCGTAAAATGTTGATGGTAAGTGTAACCCTCATAGGGGGCTCAAGGGAATTTTTCTTACGATAACCTATGCCGGAATTAGGTAAAAAGGCAGGGCGGAAACCCAAATTTATACTCATTCATTATGTTATTCAATCGATACAAAATGGGTCCCCGGCCGGGGACCCATTTTCAACTTCATTTAACAATTGAGAGGCTTCCGGGTTTTAATATTGATAATTGGTTCCTATAATCACCAGAAGTACGAAAAGGACGACCAACAAAACGAACCCGTTGTTGTATCCGTAGCTCATATCGTAAAGCACCTCCTTACATTGTTACCATATGTATCAACAGAGTATCTGAAAAGGCGGATGTCCCGGGCATGAATAAATTAGGCTTGAGCCCCTTCAGTTGCTTTTTCTACTGAATTATTCCAGGGAATTAGATAGGTATCCTGTACAATACCATCAATGATTACATAAATTATCGTATCCTCGTAAACAAGGAGGTGACATTTTATGAGTTATGGATTCAACAATGGGTTTGTTTTGCTCGTTGTTCTCTTTGTTCTCCTTGTCATCGTAGGCAGTAATTACCCGATGGGTAAAGGCTACGGTGGTGGCTATGGTGGCGGGGGTTGGGGCTGGGGCTGGTAAGAACCAGTCTCCCGCTTCGAATCTTAAAGGGGTCCTTTCTAGAAGGATCCCTTTCTTCAATCATGCTTTGTTTCGTGACCGCCCTTTTTCAAAAAACACGGACAAATGTCTAATTCGATCAGGATTTTTCCGACATATACTGAGCAATAAAGGAGGTGCAAAGCGACATGAGTTATGGATTTAACAACGGGTTTGTTTTGCTGGTAGTATTGTTTGTATTGTTGGTCATCGTAGGCAGCAACTACCCGATGGGAAATTACGGTTGGTAAGCCATAGGAATTTGTTTGCAGCCCCATTTCGGGGCTCATTTTAATGGAAGCAGACTGGTTGTTGGGCTATTACCCGTTTTTCTTTTCTCTGGGTAACTGTCCAATTCAGCGTATGACTTGGGGACATATGGTATAGAAAAGATAAAGGGAGGTGTCGTGAATGGGTTACGGAGGTTACTATGGTAACAATAATGGGTTCATTCTCCTCGTTGTGTTGTTTGTTCTCCTGGTGATTATCGGGAACAGCTACCCAATGGGCCAAGGCTCTTACGGCGGCGCATAATGTTTCGATTTCCTGATTAAATTTGCTTTTAAAAAAAGGGAACACTCTTCCTAGTGAAGATTGCCCCTTTTATTTTGAGGCCAACCCGGGTTGAAATCCCTGTGGGTTGGCTTTTTTCTGGAGGAGATAGGGGAGCTCCTCTTCATTCAGGATAGGACGGGCCTATAATTAATAAGATAATTAGAAGCTGTTTTTTTTATATGTAGAGGAGGGGCAACCATGCCTGAAATTCGGTTTCGTGATTTGAAAATCGACACAATTGACTCCAGTTCCGGTGTGTTTTCCGGAGATAACATTCATTACAGTTGGCGATCAAGTAAAAAGATTAACCAAGGGAATGGAGCGGTTTCCGGGAATCAAAATTCATTTACTGAAGGTCGGTATGCAGTATTCAAGGAAAAGAAATTCGGAGAAAAGAGCCATGACAGGAAGAAGACTCAAAACGCATTTGAACAGGAGTGATTCCATGTCGGATTGGATGAGTCCGAACTTTTTCATCAATGATATTCATATCGGGACAGTTTCAGAAGCGGCTTCTGTAAATCTTGGGAATAATACATTAACCGATTTAACAAGTAACCATAAACAAAATCAGGGCTTTGGTTCGGTTGGCGGCGATAAAAATCGCTTTTCCAATGCTAAGGCCATTTTGTATGATCCCGATGTCGTCGATCTTCAGGAAGACCCTCGTTTGAAAGAGATACCAGATTGGTTAAAGGAGATGATAGAAGAAAAGCCCAGAAGGTAGTGAAGTAAAGGCACCGAATAAGGAAACTTCCATTCGACATATTTCCCGGGAAATTTATTGGGAAAACCTGATATTTGATTTATCATGAGCAAAAACTCAAAAGCAATCAAGTCGGGGCCGCTAATGTCATTTATCAGTCTCCTTCATAGGATATACAACGATTAAAATATAAGAAGGAGCCAAGATTTATGGACTATCATGATATGCTTGCTCATTTAGGGGTGGGCAGCGCACATCCGGGCGGTTTTGCGGCAACGATCAACTTTCTGGCGCACTATCCCATTGCAGCGGGGACCAAAGTGTTGGAAGTGGGCTGCGGAACAGGGCGTACTTCATGTTATCTTGCAAAAGAAGGGGCGGAGGTGACCGGTCTCGACGTACGTCCGAAAATGTTGGAAAAAGCGAAAACCCGAGCTGATCGAGAAGGGGTAAGGATCGATTGGATGGAAGGGGACATTCATCGTTTGCCCTTTGATTCGGAAACGTTTGACGTGGTGTTCGCAGAATCCGTAACTGTTTTTGGAGATATTGAAAAGGTCTTGAAAGAATATTATCGTGTGCTGACGCCCGATGGAGAATTGTTTGACCGGGAAATGGCGGCCATGAAACCTGTTCCAAAAGGAATGCAACAGGCAATTAAAGAACTTTACGGGGTCAAGAAAATGCCCTCTGTTACGGAGTGGCTGGATTTCTTGAAACAGGCGGGTTTTCAGGAAGAGGAGGTTTGGAATCCAACAGCTTTGTCGGACGATATTTATCAATTTATCCATCTGGAGGATGATGAACTATTATCTGAGGATTCCTCTGGAGACCAGGATTCCCGGGTTCAACAAATCAATTTGAAAAATTCTCAGGTGATGAAACAATATGAAGAATATCATGGATATGGGGTATTTATGGCCTCTAAATGAAAGATATGCTATACAGGCCAGAGCGAAGTTTTCCTTTGCCTCGTTTTTTTTACTATAGATTCAATAAACAGGTCGGGTCGGATGGGAATTCGCCCCGAAACTTGCTAAACTTATTTTCCGC
>DASVCO010000107.1:0-7762 GCA_036381575.1 Caryophanales bacterium | reverse complement strand
AAAAGTGCAATTAAATGGAGGAACGATATTTAAAAAAGTTTACACAAAATACTTGACAGACCCGACGGAGCCAATGTGTTGCTTTGCTGCTCGCTGCTGGGGCGGACCCGAGCATTAAGGACAAACATGGCAATACGGCCTTAAGCTTCGCAATAGAGTACGGCCATGATGAAGTTGTAGGCCTGTTGAAGGCACAATCTGATTAAAAAAATAGAGCGGAACAGAAGAATGAAGAGTAGCATTGCTCGCCTCCATACGCCAAATCCACAACCAAAATAGTTGTGGATTTTTGTCGTTTTTGCAAAAATAAAGGTATCGACTAAATGGCGGTGAAAACCATGCTCTCTCTTGGTTTGTACGAGCAAGTAGTCAATGACATGATCACTGCGGAATTAATTACGCTAAACAACCATTGGAAGCCGGAATACGGAAAAATTGACGCGGCTGAGTCGGCGAAGATTCTGGGCCAATATATGGGGAGACTGTTTACCCAGGTGCTGTCTTACATCGAAAATAATCAGGATACAGTCAAAGATCGGATCGAGCTGTGCAATGCGATCATCCGCCAATTGCTGTCCATTTTGAAGACCCGGAATCTCCACCATCGGCTGGATCATTCCTTACTGGCATCGATCAAGGGGCATCTGATTCATCTTGATGCGCAAATGCTGCTCGAATTGATCGATGCAAAAATTTCCACCCTGCGCAAGGTAAAACCTCGGCCGGCGACTTCCCTGGCGTCAAGTTCGCTCTTTACCGGGAATCGGCTCGAGCCGGAAATGATGGTTGAGTTGAGGAAGGAAATCCAAACTAGCGACCGGATTGACTTTCTTGTTTCTTTTATCAAATATAGCGGGCTCCGTCTTCTCTTGGAAGAATTTAAGACATTTACGTCAAACGGTGGACAGCTTCGAGTCATTACGACCAGTTATATGGGAGCGACAGATTACAAAGCAGTCGAACAGTTGGCCAAGCTGCCCAATACCGAAGTGAAAATTTCATACGATACAAAAACTACTCGTCTTCATGCAAAATCCTATATGTTTTGGCGCAATACAGGATTTAGTACGGTGTATATCGGTTCGTCCAATATTTCCGAAACCGCCATGACATTAGGCTTGGAATGGAATGTTAAGCTATCCCAACAGGATGCCGCGGATATTATCCGAAAAGCCGAGGTAACCTTCGAACGTTACTGGAACGATGCGGAGTTTCACACATTTATTCCGCAGCTGCATGCCAAGCAATTGCGCCAGGCGTTGCGATCGGAACGCGCCGGAGAGCGTGATGGCGCAGCGGGGCAAGGTTACTTCTTTGACATCCAGCCATATTACTACCAACAAGAAATACTGGATAAGCTGCAAGCCGAAAGAGAGGTGCACCGTAGGCGCCGCAATTTGCTCGTAGCCGCAACGGGCACGGGAAAAACGGTGATTTCGGCCTTTGATTACCGCCGTTTCTGCCAGCAGAATAAGGACCATCCGAATCGCCTGCTTTTTGTTGCCCATCGGAAGGAGATTTTGCTGCAAAGCCTGGCTTGTTTTCGTTCGATTTTAAGGAACCTGAACTTTGGCGATGTCATGGTTGACGGTCATGTGCCCGAGCAGATTGATCATCTGTTTGTATCGATTCAATCGTTAAACTCGAAGGAACTCATCGCCCAGACCTCGCCGGAATTTTATGATTTTATCGTGGTGGACGAGTTTCACCATGCTGCCTCTCCGTCCTATCAACAGCTCCTGGAATTCTACCAGCCAAAGGTGCTGTTAGGATTAACCGCGACGCCGGAGCGATTAGACGGGAAGTCCGTTACGGAATACTTCGATGGCCGGATTGCGGCCGAAATGCGCCTGTTTGAAGCGATTGAGCGGAAGCTGCTAAGTCCGTTTCACTATTTTGGCGTGACGGACTCCGTTGATTTAAGCCGGGTAAAATGGAGGCAGGGGAAATACGACGAATCCGAACTCGAGAACATTTTTGTGTTTCAGGAAAAGGCTGCGAGAGAACGGGCGAGATACATTTACGATGCGGTGGAACGATACAGTACGAATCTGACGGATGTGATCGGTATCGGCTTTTGTGTAACAAAACGGCATGCGCAGTTTATGGCTGAGGAATTTAACAAGCTGGGCGTACCGTCGGACTTTTTGACGGCGGATTCACCGGATGAAGTTCGGGATACGGTTAAACAGCGGCTTGTTAATAAAGAAATCCACTTTGTCTTTGTTGTGGATCTGTATAACGAAGGGGTTGACATACCGGAAATCAATACCGTCTTGTTCCTCCGGCCAACGGAAAGCTTGACGGTGTTTCTGCAGCAGCTTGGCCGCGGACTTCGGCTTCATCACGGCAAGGAAGCGTTGACGGTACTTGATTTCGTCGGGCTCGCACGGCAGGAGTACAATTTTGAGGAACGATTCAAAGCATTATTGTCGCGCCATCGAAAGTCGATCGCAAAGGAAATCGAAACCCAATTTCCCCATGTTCCGAGGGGCTGTTCGATTATTCTGGAGAAGCAGGCGCAGGAGATTATCCTAAGTCATATTAAAAATTCGCTTAACAATCTGAAAAATATTCGCCGGAAGGTGCGCGACTTCTTTCTCCATCAACCTGATGCGAGGGTGGGGGAGTTTTTCGAAAACTATCACGTAAAACCGATTGAAGTGTACGGCAGACAAGCTGCGACAACGGTGTACGGGCTTGGGGTCGCGGAAAAGGCGGTCCCTTATCGGGCGCCTATGGAGCCGGGGCTTGAGCAGGTACTTGCGAAAGGCTTGGAGCGGCTGTCCTTTTGCAACTCAGCCCGTTTTATCCAAAACTCTTTACGCATGATAGAGCGGATTTGCAGTGCAAAGGGGCAGGAGTTGGCCGGATTATCGCAGGTTGAGCGTTCGATGATGCTGATGTTGTACTATACGTTCTGGAATGTTGGTCTATCGGAGTTAAAAGAACCGCAGGTTGATACGGTAGAACGCGCTTTGTACCGGTTGCTTGAACATCCGTATGCTTTCACCGAGGTGCGGGACGTTTTATTGTATCAATTCGACAACATCGATATTGCCGGCCGTGCGATTCCGGGGTTGGATGCGGAAATCCCGCTCGATTTATATTGCAACTATACAACCGATCAGATTTTGGCTGCATTAGGGCGGCATAAGGCATGGAAGCATGCTCATTTTCAGGAAGGGGTACTTCATGTGAAGGAGCGGAACATGGACGTATTCTTTGTCACGTTGACGAAATCCGAAAAGGATTATTCCCCCTCCACGATGTATCATGACTATGCAGTGAATGATCACGTTTTTCATTGGCAATCCCAGAGCCGCACGACGGTTCAATCGCCTACGGGGCAGCGGTATATTCAGCAACAGACGACGAAGCATCCGGTGTTGTTTTTTGTGCGGGAGAAAAAGGCCGATGGAGGCGTAACGATGCCCTATACCTGCGTCGGATTGGCTGACTATAAAAATCATTGGGGCTCGGCTCCGATTAATATAGAATGGACAATGCGCGAAAAGCTTCCGGCGTTTGTGTTGCGCGCGGCGATCAAGGGATAGAGGTCTTGGCGGCACGCGGCGGCGAACCCGAAGGGTTCGTCCCGCGCGCAGGGAGAGAAGTAGGGCCCCCGTCGCTCAAGGACAGCCCATGATCGTAATCCTAAACATAGCGTACAAGGGGGAGTTGTGATGGAGAACTGCCGGATCTTAGTGGTGGAAGATGATCAAGATCTAAACCGGCTGATCACGTCTTCGCTAAAAAGAGAAGCGTTTCAGGTCGAGCAAGCCTACGACGGAGAGATGGCGAAGGATATCATCACGTCCGGCGAATTTGATTTGGTGATTCTTGATCTGATGATTCCTTACATAGATGGGCTGGAATTACTTCGGATCATCCGGCAAACGCAGCAAATTCCGGTCTTGATTCTTTCCGCCAAAGCCGAGGACACGGACAAAATCGTCGGTTTGGGTTTGGGAGCTGATGACTATATGACCAAACCCTTCAGCATGAGCGAACTGATAGCAAGAGTGAAGGCTCATTTAAGGCGGTATTTGCATTTTTATCAGGACGGCCCCGATGCTGTACATCATCTTCAGTACGGAGATTTGGAACTTCATTTGGACACCTACCAATGTACAGTGAATCATACGACGGTTGATTTAACGGCCAAGGAATTTGAGATCCTGAAGCTGTTAATGGAAAATCCACGAAAAGTGTTTACCAAGGCGCAAATTTTTGAACGGGTTTGGAAGGAAGATTACATCACGGATGAAAATACGGTAATGGTGCATATACGACGGTTAAGAAAGAAAATCGAAAGGGAACCCTCCAATCCGAGGATTATTCAAACGGTTTGGGGAATTGGTTATAAATTAGGTGAAGAACATTGCTGACATTCCTTATCGCAATTTGTATCCTGCTGGCGCTTTTATGCCTCGTTCTGCTTGAGATGATCATTTCCCAAAACCGCGCAATCAAAAAAATCAATCAAACTTTTACGGATGTTGAAAAGGGTTATGGCAATCAACGTTTTCGAATCAGATCCATAAACCCGAACCTCGTGCTTCTTTCCTCGAAATTGAATCATTTCATGGAGAATTATCAGGCTGCCCTGGAACAGGGGCGGCATTCGGAACAAATTCGCAAGCAAATGGTTTCCAACATTTCTCACGATCTGCGTACTCCCTTATCTTCATTGCTCGGTTATACGGAGGCGCTCAAAAACAACCACGATTTAAGCGAACGGCAAAAAGAAGATTACCTAACGATTATAGCCAAGAGGGGCGCCGAATTAACCGTTCTCATCAACGATTTTTTTGAACTTGTCAAATTGGAGGCAGAAGAAGAAATTTTTCATAACGAAACCATTGTGTTAAATGAACTCCTGAAGGAAGAAGTTTTGAAATTTTACCATGACTTCACCGAAGCGGAAATAGAACCGCAAATCAACATTCCCGATGAGCCCGTCTTCATTCAAGGCGAAGTGCAAAGTGTTCGGCGCATTCTTTCCAATCTTCTCTCCAATGCGCTTCGTTACGGTAAAGACGGCAAAAAGGTAGGTGTGGATTTGTGGAAGGAGAACGGCAAGGCCTGGATTTCCGTATGGGACGAGGGAAAAGGAATTAAAGAGGCGGACCTGCCTTATATTTTCGAACGGCTTTACACCGGGGAACAGTCCCGCAATCCTTCATTGCAAGGGTCTGGGCTTGGTTTGACGATTGCCAAAAGTCTGGTCGAAAAGCATCACGGTGAAATTTTTGCGCAAAGCCAACCGTTTGTTAAGACGGCTTTTACTTTCTATATTCCCGCAAAGAGTTAAGAAACAGTTAAGAATTACGTCAAAGTGATGTAAATCTTCTTGGCTATACTAAAGGTAAGTCAGGAGGAGGGAAAACGATGGCGTACATTTTAACGACGAAGGAATTGACCAAAGCTTTTAAAGGACATCTGGCCGTTGACCACATCAATCTTCATGTGAAGCAAGGAGATATTTATGGTTTTCTTGGCAAAAATGGAGCCGGAAAGACAACGACCATTCGCATGCTGATGGGTTTGATTAAGCCCACAGCTGGCAATATCGAGATGTTCGGCGAGAAATTGTCCCGGAACGATAAACGCCATTTTGAACGGATTGGCGCTATGATTGAAACACCGGGATTTTACCCTAATTTGTCGGCCTATGAGAATCTTGAACTGCATCGCAGACTAATGGGCATGTCGGATCGGAAAGTAACCGATGAATCCCTTGAAATTGTCGGGCTTATGGATGTTAAAGAGCGTAAGTTTGGCAAGCTTTCGTTGGGGATGAAACAACGCCTGGGCATCGCGCGCGCATTGTTGCATCACCCTGAAATTCTGATTCTTGATGAACCCACGAACGGGTTGGACCCGACCGGAATTAAGGAAATTCGTCAGCTCATTTTGGACCTGGCGAGAGAACGGCATATTACGATTATGATCTCCAGCCATATTCTAAGTGAAATCCAACAATTGGCGAATCAGATCGGCATTATTCATAAGGGAAAATTGCTGGTAGAGCTATCCCTCGACGACATTACGGAAAAAAATCGTCATTACATGGAGTTCAAAGTGGACAATGAGCAAAAATCTGCCTTTATCCTGGAGGAAGTTTGCGGCATCCGCAATTATCGAATCACTGAGCCCGGCTGCATTCGCGTATATGAACAATTAAAGAACTCGGGCCGGTTCAATCGGGAGCTTGTACAGGCCGGTGTGGAAGTCAAGGAGCTTTCCATTCAGAAAGAAACGCTGGAAGATTATTTTCTGAAGCTTACAGGAGGCGAGTCCCGTGAATAAAGTGCTGGCGGCGGAACTATATAAGTTGAAGCATTCCATGATTTTATGGTTGATTCCGATTGGAGCTTTGTTATCCCCGGTTACACATACGGTCTCAGCTCTGATATCAGGGGCTTCACCCACTTGGGAAGAGTGGGCATCCCATTTAATATTATTTGTTCTGTTGACCCCCATCCTGTTTTCCATTATGACAGGTTACGTCATTGCCCGTGAATATCAGCATAACACGATTAACAATGTGTTGACCTATCCTTACGCTCGGTTGACTTTTCTCATCGCCAAAATCATTGTCGTGATGATGACGATTGTTGCCACCTGTCTGCTTTCCTTTGGGGGGTCTGTACTGTTTGGGTTATGGGTGGTGCAAGAAGGACTGACGACTCACGACTTCCTGATCAGCTTATTTTCTCACGCCATCGTGGCGGCTCTTTACATTCTTTTGATTCCGTTGTGGGCGTTTATCAGTATTGTCGGGAAATCAAACATCCCGGCCGTTATTGTCGGCCTGGCTATGATTCCGGCGCCCTTTATCATCGGTGGAAGCGGGAATTTTAATCGAGTCGTTCAATTTATTCTGCGAGCGGCAGGAATGGGCAAGCCGGTAAACATATGGCCCAGCCTAATCATACTTGGATCGTTGTTTTTGATCTTTTTATTGATTTCAAGTCTGGTTTACACAAAAAGTGATGTGCATAGCGGTTCGTAATTGATTATTTTGGGTAATATTTAATTGATATTGTCATGACTTTCTGGAAATAATGGAAACATGTTATATGACAGCTTCCAGCTTATGGTTTTTCGCCAATTCCTTTTTGCAAACACGTTCCATCTCCTATTTAGTGCAAAAGTGTAACGAAGTCCGATATTGAAACGTCTTTTAGGTAGGAGGCAGTTTCGTGGTCTTTCGAAAGAGACATTTTGTTAGGAGGAGATCGTAAACATGAAACGCATTTCTATGCTCCTGCTTGCAGCCGTATTCGGGGCAACATTATCCGGCTGTGCGTTGGAACGTATTGTTGCAAAGGCTCCGGAAGGAGTAGAAATCCAACAGCAAGCCGAGAGTCATGGCGAAGAAAAAGCAGTCGCATCGCTGGTTGCGGAATTCGGCACAAAGCTCAAGCTGGTTTCGCTCCTTGCTCCGCAGGATATAGTCGGCAAAAGCATGGAAGAGCATTATGGCAGCTATGTGTCCGACGAATTGCTTGCGAAGTGGCAAAGTGATCCGGAGCATGCACCCGGAAGAAAAGTGTCCAGTCCGTGGCCGGAGCGTATCGAAATAGGCGCAGTTGAGAAGATATCGGATAACGTCTATCAGGTCACCGGCGATATTATTGAAGTAACCAGCACCGATCTTGAAAAGGGAAACGTGTCGAACAAAATTCCGATCACGTTAACCGTTAAAAAATTCGAAAGCGGCTGGCTGATAGACGATGTTTCATTAGGTTCA
>DASVCO010000106.1:0-2334 GCA_036381575.1 Caryophanales bacterium | reverse complement strand
CGAAAAGCGAAGCCGGCGGGTTGGATACCTATGGAATTGTTCCCTTCCGTTTGCCGCAAAACATTTCCTTCTGGGAAGTCGAACAGGTTGAAAATCTCGGTGTGGAAATTCGAACGAATGTCGAAATTGGCAAAGATATTTCGGGCGATGAGCTGATGAATGATTATGATGCAGTCGTATTGGCTGTGGGAATGTCGAAGGTTCCGATGCTCGGGATTGAAGGAGAGGAACTGGAAGGCATCTACGATGCGATTGAACTCGTCGAGGAGACCAAGACAAAAGAGCTGTCCGGTATTTCGGGCAAGTTTAAGGGCAAGCGCGTAGCAGTAATCGGCGCTGGTAACACGGCCATTGACGGGGCTACCTGTTCAGTTCGGCTTGGTGCGGACAATGTAAAAATCTTGTACAGGCGGACGGCGGAAGAGATGACAGCCTATAATTTTGAGTATGAATTCGCAAAACAAGACGGTGTTGAGTTCAGGTGGCTGACCAATCCAAAAGCGATTTACGGAGATGAAAAAGGGCGTGTCAAGCAGATGGAATGTGTCTGCATGGAATTGGGAGAAGAGGATAAGGACGGGCGCAGGCGTCCGGTTACGGTGAAAGATTCAGAATTCCTGATGGATGTGGACATTGTGGTCAAGGCTATCGGGCAAAATCGTTTTACAAACTTAATAGAAGCTTTCGGCCTGGATCATAAAGGCGGCGTTGTTCAGGTGGATTCAGAAACCTATCAAACCTCAAACCCGAAAGTTTATTCCGCCGGAGATGTGATTTTCGGAAAGGGACAGGGTGAAGCCATGGTTGTAACTGCAGCTCAACAGGGTAAGGAAACGGCTTATGCCATTCATCAAAAGTTGGGTAAGTCGGTTTCGGAAAGTGCATAAAATCCTCAGGTTTCGGGAAAGACTTTTTACTCTTTAAAATAGGGGGATGAATATGGCTGATTTAAGCATTGATTTTGCCGGTATCCGGTCACCCAATCCTTATTGGCTTGCATCGGCTCCGCCAACCAATTCCGGGTATCAGGTTCAACGTGCCTTTGAAGCAGGTTGGGGCGGAGCGGTTTGGAAAACGCTGGGTGATCCGATTCTCAATGTCACCTCCCGTTTTGCCGGATTTCATTATAATGGCCAACGGGTGGCGGGTTTTAACAATATTGAATTGATTACGGATCGCCCGCTCGAAGACAACTTGAAAGAAATCTATGAAACCAAGAAGCTTTACCCGGATCATGCGATCATAGCTTCGCTTATGGTAGAACCGAAACAGGAAAAATGGCACGAGATCGTAAAAAGAGTACAGGATGTCGGAGTGGATGGTTTTGAATTAAATTTCGGTTGTCCACACGGCATGTCTGAAAGAGGAATGGGCGCGGCTTCAGGTCAACATCCGGACTTGGTTGAAAAACAAACCATGTGGGCAAAAGAGAAGGCTGAAGTCCCCGTTATCGTGAAATTAACGCCGAACATAACAGATATTACCGCAACTGCCAAGGCCGCAGCACAAGGTGGTGCGGATGCCGTAAGCATGATCAATACGATTAATAGTTTGGCCGGTGTGGATATCGATAGTTGGAATACGATTCCTCATGTTGATGGATTGGGAGCCCACGGAGGCTATTGCGGACCTGCAGTTAAGCCGATTGCTTTGAATATGGTCGGTGAGTGCGCGCGTCATCCGAACATCAACTTGCCGATTTCGGGAATTGGCGGCGTTTCGAGCTGGCAAGATGCGGTCGAGTATATGCTGATGGGGTCAGGAAGTGTACAGGTTTGTACAGCCGCCATGCATCATGGTTTCAGCATTGTTGAAGATATGGTAGATGGCTTAAACAATTATCTTGATGACAAGGGTATCGCTTCAGTTGACGAAATTGTCGGAAAATCGGTTGAAAAGTATACCGACTGGGGCAATCTCGATTTGAATTATAATATTGTCGCCAAGATCAACAATGATATTTGTATCAATTGTAACAAGTGCCATATTGCCTGCGAAGATTCTGCTCACCAATGTATCGACATGCTGCAGGATGCCGATGGAAATGATTATTTGGAGGTCAATCAGGACGAATGTGTCGGTTGTAACCTTTGTTCCATTGTCTGTCCGGTTGATGGCGCGATCGACATGATTGAGGCTCCCCGTACGGAAGCACCGATGACCTGGAACCAGCGACAAGCGGCAATCCAGGGGCCGAGTTGCAATACAGTTAAAACCGGTTAATGGTTAGGGCATTCACCTGATTAAAATTTTTTTCGGAGGGATGGTAATCGTGAAAAAAATCATTAAAAACGGAACGGTTGTGACAGCAGCAGACACTTACAATGCGGATAT